>NZ_JBWZNA010000013.1:0-111443 GCF_056725885.1 Acinetobacter sp. GRABPA_MV_2 | reverse complement strand
ATTTAGGGTACTTAAGCAGGTAGCATGGTTAGCATACTCCCTCATTTCTCTATCTCAACAGATGGTTTTATTCGAATGAACGAAAACCAACTCATGAGTTATCCTCTCCAACACATCATCTCTATTGTTGAATCAACACAAATTGAAGATTCTAAAATTCTCTATTATGGTTTTACCGAATGGGCAACGTTAAAAACTCCAGCTTTAAGTACCGGATGGGATTGGGAATTTATTGAGTACAATGGCATCACTACCGTAAAACGAGTAGGTTTGCCTCGAAGCAATATCATGATTGTTGATATATCTGGTATAGATATCGGGTTTGATACTAATGAAACATTCCTCAAGAAAAAAATAGATACTTTATTCTGGGAACCGTTTATTTATGCCCAAATCAATACGTCATTAATCCAGACTTAATTAAGTCAAACCATCTCTTAGAAACCTGTAAATTCTTACAGTTACCGCCTTTCCAGCTGTTCAGTAAAGTCGCTTGAAAAATAAGTGGAAGCACTTGTAATGAATATTATTGCTGGATTTCAAAACAATTTTTCAGAAGGCTTGTATAACAAATTTAAAAGTTACCGTTACAGGGTATTTGTTGAGCATTTGGGATGGGAGTTGAACTGTCCAAACAATGAAGAACTAGATCAATTTGATAAAGTCGACACAGCTTATGTCGTCGCTCAAGATAGAGAATCCAATATTATTGGCTGTGCAAGATTACTACCCACGACTCAACCCTATTTACTGGGTGAAATATTTCCTCAATTAATGAATGGAATGCCTATTCCCTGCTCGCCAGAAATTTGGGAACTCTCAAGGTTTTCAGCTGTAGATTTCTCGAATCCATCTACCACAGCGAGCCAAGCAGTGTCATCGCCAGTTTCTATTGCCATTCTGCAAGAAGCTATTAACTTTGCAAGAGAACAAGGCGCAAAACAACTTATTACGACCTCTCCTCTTGGTGTAGAACGTTTATTACGTGCTGCGGGTTTTCGGGCCCATCGCGCGGGCCCACCGATGGTTATTGATGGATATTCTATGTTTGCATGCCTGATTGAAGTTTAGTTCATAACCAATTAGCTACATATTGAACGGCTGGAGCGCGAAAAAAGTAGCGCTTGTACCTCTTTTTTCGCTTCAAATACTAAAAGCACTACCCGAAAGATTAGTTTGACTCATAAAAATTTTTTTAATTGTATTTCTTATAATCATTAACTGCCTGATCTAAAGCCTGAATTCCTTCATCAATTTTATCGGCAGTAATAGATCCAATACCTAACCTTAAAAAATGTTGATGTTGATCTGTATTTAGAAAAAATGGCTGACCAGCCTCTATAAAAACCCCTACATTAGCTGCGTATTGAGCTAGAACAGTACAATCGATATCACTTTGGGTATCAATCCAACATGCCGAGCCACCATTTAATGCATAAACATTCCATGTGGGAAAGTGATGGTGTAATGCTGATATTAACTGCTCACCACGATATTTATGGAGTTGAAACTGACGACGTAACATGCCGTGGTAATAACCTTGATCAATAAAAAAGGCAAATACTCTTTGATTAAAAACATTGGGGTGCCGAAGCATTAGACGACGCAAATGACGCAACTCATTAATGAGTTCTGGGGCTGCTACGATGTACCCTAAGCGTAAACCTGGTGCTAGAGGCTTAGATAAACTCCCAATATAAACTACTCTCCCATGCCGATCTAAACTTTTTAATGCAGGGATCGTAGTATTTTGAACTAGAACCTGTGCATCGTATTCATCTTCTATAATGATACTGTCTTGCTGCTCCGCCAGTTGTAAAAGCTTTTTACGGCGTGAAGGAGACATGGTTATGCCTGTTGGGCATTGTCGTCCTGGTGTCACATAAAAATAATCACAGCCCACAGCATTTGTTAGGGTAACGCCTTCATGATCAACCGCTAATGGCACAATATTTGGTGTATGCAACATAAAAATATTTCGTGCATCAGGATAGCCAGGGTCTTCTATACCAACACTTTGTTGTTCTTTAAGTAGTAGTGCTGCCAACATATACAATGCATGCTGGCTTCCTACCGTAAGTAATATTTCATTTTCTTTGGCCATAATTCCACGGGTCGGTAAAATATGTTGCCGTATTGCATTTATAAGAAAAGTATCATCACCTTGTTGTGTAATATCCCTTGACCATATCGATGCATCTTTAGCTGATAAAGCTTTAACAGCACACTCACGCCAAGATGAGGCCGGAAAACTTTCAAAGTCAGGCTGACCATATATAAACGGGTATGGGTAACTCATCCAATCCACAGGTTTATTAATATGCCTTTGTGCTGATGGGCGAAGACGAAAGCGTGAAACCCATTCTGTAGATTTTGATGTCGTTTTTATCGTTTTGCTTTCACTACTATCAATTTGGAAGCTGGGATGCACAAAATGTCCACTACGTTGCCTAGACTCTAAAATACGTTCAGCTACGAGTTGTTGATATGCAATAGTCACAGTATTACGACCAACTCCAAGTTGATCTGCCAAATAACGACTTGATGGAACAGCCATACCTGGCTTGAGATAACCTTGTACTAATGCAGTAAACATCATACGGCAAATTCTTCCCTGCAAATTGAGTCCACTTTGCTCAGTCTCTGCAAATAATACGTTCCATATACCTGGTGCTTCTGGATTTATTACAAACTGATCTCTTTCCATAGTGCATTTCTCGACCTATTTTGAAGCCCAAATGCTTAACATGGTGCATTTTGCCTCTGAAGACCTATGATTTACCGAAATCTGGCATCATAAATACAAATGCAAGACCCATTCCAACATATAAAAAAATAAAAAATTAATAAATTTTAAATATTTAAATTAATTTAAGTCTGGCTCCATCAAAACCTTAAATCTGGTACTACGGCTAATTGCTCTATTTCCTTACAGTTTAATCATAAAAAGGATTCGTATGTATTTGGAGTTAAAAAGATGAACCAAGCTCAACTTTTGCAACTAATCACTGACTTTTCTACAGCATGGAATAAACACGATGTAGAGCAACTCATGGACTGTATGCATCCTGATTGTTGTTTTGAAACAGTCGCAGGTGATGAGGTATACGGTACACGCATTCAAGGGCATGAGGCTGTTCGTCAAGCATTTGAAAATACTTTTAAAAGTTTTCCTGATGCACAGTGGCTTAATGGTAAACACTGGTTGAGCGAAGATGCGCTATACGGAATTTCTGAAACAACATTTACAGCATCAACCCCTGAAGGTGGAAAGATTGAAGCCAACATGGTTGATGTTTTCACCTTTAAAGATGGAAAAATTTTAGTCAAAAATGCATTCCGTAAAAATCGCCCCGTGCAAGCAGCCGCTTAAGGAGCCTGCCCATGAACCAATCAGTACAACAATTAACTTCTCTAGACAAAATAGTTGATCCAATATCTGAACCCATTCATCGTGGCTTTAAAACCTACAACGCTAAATTTGATCCGTTGACAGATAAAATCGTAACTGGCAACGAACAATACGCACCAACCTACTGGGTTGCAACGGCTGGAACACCTCCCGATGATGATGGCCCATTACCAGGTGATACAGAGGCCGACATTGTCATTATTGGTGGCGGTTTTACTGGTCTTTCAACTGCGTTAACTCTTGCAGAACAATTTGGTACTGCGCCATTAGTTCTTGAAGCAAATCGTAGTGCATGGGGTTGTACAAGCCGAAATGGCGGACAAGGTCAAAATGCTTCTGGTCGGTTATATCGTTCACAGTGGATCGAAAAATGGGGACTAGATATAGCCAAACGTTTAGATGCAGAAATCCGCGAAGGTTTTGATTATTTTAAACATCTGGTAACTGGTATTGAATGTGATGCACAAGATGGTGGGCATTTATATATTGCTCATCGTGCAAAAAAACTGGCGTTTTTAGAAAACGAAGGCAAAGTCATGAAAGATGTGTTTGGTTATAACACTCGTATGCTAAGCCGCGAACAACTTCACGAAGAGTTTGTTGGAGACCAAGAAGCTGCCGGTGCGTTACTCGAACCTGATGGTATTGGTGTACATCCATTAAAATTGGCTTTTGGATATTTAAAAAGAGCGCGTGCTGCTGGCGCGAAAGTACATACCTCAAGTCCTGTATTAGATTGGGAAACACGTAATGGTATTCACTATCTACGTACCCCCCATGGCACGGTCAAAGCTAAACGAGTCGCTGTAGCAACAGGTGGTTATACACCTAATGGTTTGCATCCAAGCTTGTCTGGCAAAATCATGCCAATTTTATCTAATTCTATTGTCACCCGTCCGTTAACAGCTGCTGAGCTTAAAGAAGCAGGCCTACATAGTACAACGTTCATTACAGATACTCGTACTTTACGCCATTATTAGCGCTTATTGCCTGATGGTTCAGTACAGTGTGGCAGCCGAAGTGCTTTAACAGGAGCTGATGCAAATAACCCTGTACATCTAGAGCGTTTAAAAGAAGGACTCTATCGCAAATTCCCAAGCTTGCGTGGTATACCAATTGCATATTCATGGTGGGGTTGGGTCGATGTCAGTCATGACATGATGCCACGAATTGTACAGCCTAATCCTGATGAAACTATCTATTATGCAATTGGCTATGGCGGCAATGGCAGGACGTCGTCTTGCAGAACGAGTAATGGGCATTCAACGCCCACAATTTGATCTACCTATTTATCAGTCACCATTACCTTCACATTTATTTCGACCTTTTAGACGGTTAGGGCAAGCCTTGTTGTACCGCTGGTATTACTTAAAAGACGAAATGCTTTAAGTGTTATTCAACGATCAGCCTAACGATACGGTTATAAAAATTATGGGGGGAGTTAGCCATGTATGATTCAGATTCAAACCAAGATTTAAAAAGTAGCTTAAAGCCACGCCATGTCCAGATGATGGCACTTGGTGGTGTCATTGGTATGGGGCTATTTGTCGGTAGCTCAGTAGTGATTCAATCTGCCGGCCCTGCAGCCATTCTTTCATTTCTCATCACAGGTACCTTAATCATTTTAGTGATGCGTATGCTGGGGGAGTTAGCCACTGCTTCACCGGTAACAGGTTCCTTTTATGCTTATGCTCGCCATGCTTTTCAAGATTCACCATTTTTATCTCGCCTCGCTGGATTTATGACAGGCTGGATGTATTGGTATTTTTGGGTGATCGTGATTGCCCTTGAGGCAATTGTTGGGGCTAAACTTCTCGCTTACTGGTTACCTGATATTACCCAATGGATCGTGAGTCTGGTTCTGCTCGTTCTATTAACCGCAACCAATTTGTTCTCTGTCAAATCTTTTGGTGAATTTGAATTTTGGTTTTCATCTATCAAGGTTGCAGCAATTGGGGTATTTATTTTCCTTTGTTCATTATATTTATTTGGTTTCTGGCCAAACCATCAAGCTTCAGGACTAGGTGAATTATTAAACCATGGTGGCTTTATGCCAAATGGTTGGGTTCCTGTGTTATCAGGTGCAGTTGCGGCTACTGGTTTTTATTTTGGTGCTGAAATCGTCACAATTGCTGCAGCAGAAACAAAAAATCCAGAGCAATCTGTTGCTAAGGCAACTCAATCTGTCATCACTCGTGTATTGCTCTTTTATGTTTGCTCAATCTTTTTAGTCGTATGCCTTGTGCCGTGGAACAGCCCCGATATCGCAACACCTTATGTAAGTGCACTTAAAGTACTCAATATCCCTTTTGTTGCAGATATTATGAATGCTGTCATTTTAGTTGCGGTTCTGAGTTGTCTAAATTCAGGAGTTTATGCTGCAAGCCGTATGTTGTTTGCTTTAACCAAAAATGGTGATGCCCCTCGTGCCTTAACTAAATTGTCTAAAAATGGAGTCCCTGTTCGTGCCATCTTATTCAGCACACTATTTGGTTATATTTCCATTTTAGCTTCGTATTTTTCACCTGAGGGTATCTTTCCTTTCTTGGTCGAGTCCTATGGTACGGTAGCTTTATTTGTTTATATCATCATTGCCCTTTCTCAAATCCGTTTACGTCGTCACCTAGAACGTGTTGCCCCTGAACGAATTAAAGTTCGTATGTGGTGTTTCCCATACCTCAGTTATGTTGCCATTATTGGTATGGTTTGTATCTTTACCGCAATGTCCCTCATTCCAAGTTTACAAAAAGCGTTCTGGTTCGGTATTGCTAGTGCTGCGATTTTATTCTGCATTTTTATGATTCGTGACTATGTGGAACTACTTAAATTACGTAATCAACATCCCAAGTTAGATACTCTCGTTCCTGCGAAGCATAACAAAATCTAACCTCCTCTCGTTTACACGACCTGTCTTTTAGATAGGTCGTAAATCTCTTTTCAGGAATAAGCACATGTTGTTGAAAGATAAACTCGCTGCTTTTGCAGTGGTGTTCATCTGGGGTATTAACTTTTATTTTATGAAAGTTGGTGTGAGTGAAATTAGCCCCATGATGTTGGGATGTTTACGCTATATTTTAGTTCTAATCCCCGCTCTACTTTTTATTCGTATTCCACAAGTCGGATGGAAATGGCTCTTGGCATATGGGTTTATTAGCAACTTTTCTCAATTTGCCTTTATGTTTAGTGCTATTGCCACAGGTATGCCTACTGGACTAGTTGCTTTAGTTGTTCAATCACAAGCCTTTTTTACAGTGATGATTGCTGTATTTCTTCTTAAGGAGCAAGCATCTTGGAATCAATGGCTAGCAATCGTTATCGCATCATTAGGACTATTACTGATTGCATTAGGTCAACAGCATAGTCATATCCCTTTATTAGGTTTGATACTCGTTTTGTGTTCAGCATTCTCTTGGGCATGTGGAAATATTGTTGTAAAACGAATGGGTTCCATTAATCCAATCGGGTTAGTCGTTTGGGGAAATATTCTTACACCTCTTTGGTTTTTATTATTCGCTATCCAAGATACAGGTTGGCAAGGCGTCATTGTAGACTGGCAAGCCTTAACATGGCGTGGTCTGGGAGCTGCTGCTTTCTTAGCTTATTTCGCAACCATTATTGGATATGGGTTATGGATTTATTTGCTTACACGTTATCCAGCAGCCAAGATTAGTCCACTTTCGTTATGGGTTCCTGTCATTAGTATGATTTTTGCTACTATTTTTTTAGATGAACATTTAAACAACTGGCAATGGTTTGGTTCTATTGTTGTGATGTTAGGTTTAATGGTTCATCTACTTGGACAAAAAATCAAAACGCATCTGATTGGAAAAAAGCCACTTCATCCCTAACACAATATATTGGTATAAAAACCAATCTCATTTCTGCAACAGCTAGATATCGTCATTATCTTAATTTTATAAGCTTACCCTAGTAGAGGCCTAAGAAAAACTTAGGCCTCTACTCTCCAAATAGCTCAAGAATGATCTGAAGCATTCGTCTTAAGATTTAAATTTTTAGGCTTTGTTTGATGCTTATCTACTACAAAGCTTTGATCACGCGGCATAAATGTCGTCGATATAATTGCAACCACAGCCATACTTCCAATATAAAGCATAATTAAATATGGATTACCCTGCCCGACGCTCAATAATTTAGTAGCAATCATTGGTGCTAAACCACCACCTAATACGCCAGCTAACTGTACCGAAATTGAAATTCCGCTATAACGAATTTCAGCGGGGAATTGACGCGCAAAAAGCTGAGCTTGGGGTGCATACATAATCGGAAACACAACACCAATCGCTAAAACAATTGCTGTCCAAACTAATACAGGATCTTTTGTGTTGAGCATGGTAAAAAATGGATAGCAGTAAAGCGCCAATATGCATAGACCAAACATAAACATATTGCGTTGGCCGACTTTATCCGAAAAATGTCCACATAACGGCGTCATAAATAAAATGACGGCTGCGCCGCAAATGGTGGCAAATAAAATGTCTTGGCGTGGGATTCCAAGTTGTGCAGTGGTATAAGCCAATGTAAATGTTGAGGCAATATAAAACCATGCATTCTCAGCTGCGCGAGCCAAAATAATGGTGATGAGTTGCTTTGGATGGTTTTTAAAAACCTGTAAAGCAGGAACTTTGACTTCTTCAGACTGTTGTTTTACTTTTTCAAAATCTGGCGACTCAGGCACTTTTACACGTATATACCAACCCACTGCCAGTAAAATAATACTGGCAAGAAATGGTAAACGCCAACCCCAGCTAAACAATGCTTCTTCAGGTAATAACGACACCAGACCCAACGCGATTGAGGCTAGCATTAAGCCACCACCTGTACTGGCTTGAGGCAAGCTTCCCCAGAATCCTTTACCGCCTTCTGGTGCATGTTCAACGGCCATGAGCACAGCACCGCCCCATTCACCGCCCATTGCCATACCTTGAATGAATCGCAAGACAACCAAACCAATCGCAGCCCAATATCCAATTGATTCATAAGTCGGTAATAAGCCAATCAGTACGGTTGGGATCCCCATGAGCATCAAGGTCAGTAGCAACATCGATTTACGGCCAATCTTGTCACCAAAGTGACCAAAGACTAGGCCTCCTAATGGTCGCCCAATAAATCCAACGGCATAGGTTGCAAATGCAGCAAGCACGCCGGTAAGTGCGTCTAGATTTGGGAAAAATAGCTTATTAAAAATGAGTGCTGCCGCCGCACCGTAAATAAAAAAGTCATACCACTCAATGGTGGTGCCGACCATGCTAGAGATGCCTGCTAATCGATGTGACGACTTTTTAGTATTTGAACCGTTTCCATGTATTGATTGCATCGTAATATCCTTTTTAGATTTTCTTGTTTTATCTTTTTTATGCTTATGACCAGCCCTGACCATAAGCATTTTCAGGTCTCGCTTTATCTCCTTAAGCTTTTTATGTTTTTGTAATTCGGTTTAGCTCAATTTTTCTAAAATTAGCTCAAATCTCGAATTACGTTCTTGCCACTGTGGTTGTTTGTCTTTATCGACAATGAGAGCACGAACACCTTCAATAAAGTCACCATGCTCAAACCAGATATCTTGTAAATCACGTTCAAGCTGCATGCACTGAGGTAAAGAGAGCCCTCGACCTAAATGTTGTAGTTTTAAACTGGTTTGTTTAGCAATAAATGAGCGCTGCTGCAAAATGCTGAGCATCTTACTTGCCCAAGTTTTTAAGCTTTCATCTTGTTCATTTTCAAGACTTTGCTCGATTTCATCTAAATGCTGATATCCAAAGTGTTTACGAATACCTTCAGCCAATTGTTTTAATTCGCTTTCGGCAGGGCGAGTAATAAATCGGGTAATGATGCGTTCAATTCCCTCTTTGCTTAAACTTGGTGCTTCAACGAGAGCATCTTGCAACGCTTGTAACTGCTCGCTTGGCACATGGTAGTCAATTAAATCGAGGTAAAGTGCATCGCTACTGCTGATCTGTTCACCCGTAATTGCCATATAAACACCAATATCATCAAGGCGAGACAGGAAGTGTGTTGCACCCACATCTGGGAAAAAACCAATCGCTGTTTCAGGCATGGCAAATCTGGACTTCTCGCTGCTCACCACAATGTGACAAGCCTGAGCCAAGCCAAAACCGCCACCTAATACATAGCCATCAAGCACAACAATGATTGGCTTTTCATATTCACGCAGTATATTTAGCATTTTATATTCGGCGCTAAAGTAGCCTTTGTAGTCGGCCGTGCCATTTTTATAACTGTCATAGAGATAGCGGATATCTCCACCTGCACAGAAGGCTTTTGGACTATTTGATTTGATTAAAACTGCTTGAACAGCAGCATCATTTCGCCACAGTTCCAATTGGGCACCAATACTTTTAATCATATCTAGCGACAATGCGTTGAGATGAGTCACTCGATCTAAGGTAATAATGCCCAACTTACCTTGTTGCTCAATCATTAAGTGATTTTCTGTATTCATTTTATTGATCTCTTATTGATTTTTAAAATTTGCCTTTCGTTTTTCAACAAAAGCCTGCATTCCTTCTTTTTGGTCAAATGTTGCAAATATTGAATGGAACATGCGTCTTTCAAAACGTAAACCTTCAGTCAGATTCACTTCAAAAGCACGGTTAATGGTTTCTTTGAGCATCATGTTTGCAGTTAAAGAGCGTGCCGCAATTTTTTCAGCGGCTTGTACGGTTTGTTCAAGTAATTCTTCTTTAGTAAACACACGTGCAACTAAACCACTTTGTTCTGCTTCTACAGCGCCCATTTGACGAGCGGTAAGGCACATTTCCATTGCTTTGGCTTTACCAATCGCATGGGTTAAGCGTTGTGTGCCACCAATACCTGGAATCACACCTAAAGTGACTTCGGGTAAACCAAACTTGGCGTTATCAGCACAATAAATAAAATCACACATCAGCGCTAACTCACAGCCACCACCCAATGCATAGCCGCTGACCGCAGCGATTAGAGGTTTACGGCGCTGTGCAATACGGTCTGCAAGATGAAAAAAATCATCTAAATAAATATCGGGAAATGCCAAATCAGCCATTTCTTTAATATCGGCACCTGCGGCAAAAGCCTTTTCAGAACCTGCCAATACGATGCATCCAATTTCGCGGTCTTTTTCGAGCTGATCTAATGCCTGATTAATTTCACTAATTAATTCGCTGTTTAAAGCATTGAGCGCTTGAGGGCGATTTAATGTAATCAGTCCAACCCCATTACGCTTTTCTAATAAAATACTTTGCCACTGCATTATTTATTCCTTGTTCTGGTTTTATAGACTACGTGCAATCACTAAACGTTGGATATCACTCGTGCCTTCGTAAATTTGGCAGATACGGGCATCACGATAGATACGTTCAATTGGGAAGTCTCTGAGATAACCATAGCCACCAAACACTTGTAAGGCGCTCGAACACACGCGCTCCGTCATTTCCGAAGCAAATAACTTGGCCATTGAAGCTTCATTGAGACATGGTTGCCCCGCTTCTTTTAAACGCGCAGCGTAGTGAACCAGTTGTCTCGCTGCTTCAATTTCAGTTGCCATACTGGCAAGACGAAACGCGATGGTTTGATGCTCGAAAATTGGTTTTCCAAAAGTAATACGTTCTTTGGCATAACGAGTTGCTTCTTCGAGTGCCGCACGTGCTAGACCGACTGCTTGTGCAGCAATACCAATACGCCCACCTTCTAAATTGGCGAGAGCGATTTTTAAGCCTTCGCCCTCTTTGCCTAGCATGAGGCTTTTGTGAATGCGTACATCTGTTAGAGCAATCTGACACGTATCTGAAGCATGCAGACCTAGTTTTTCTTCAACACGAATCACTTCATAACCTGGAGTTTCGCGTGGAACTAAAAAGGCACTAATACCCTTTTTACCTGCGCTCGGGTCGGTCACGGCAAACACAATAATGACGCCAGCATTATTACCAGAGGTAATAAACTGCTTGGCACCATTTAAAATGTAATCATCGCCATCTTTCACCGCTCGGGTTTTAATGGCTCCCGCATCTGAGCCAGTATGTGGTTCAGTTAAGGCAAAAGCGCCGATCATTTCACCTTGAGCCAAAGGCTTTAAAAAACGCTCTTTTTGCTCGTCGGTACCAAATTTTAAAATAGGCACACAGCCAACCGAGTTATGTACACTCATGATGGTTGAGGTTGCGCCATCTGCTGCCGCAACTTCTTCAAGAGCCAGTACATAGGCTAAGTTACCCGTGTCTGAACCACCCCATTGCTCTGAAACAAGCATACCCATAAAACCGAGTTGCCCCATTTGAGTCAGAGTTTCTTTTGGGAAAGTTCCATCTCGGTCCCAATCACTGGCATGAGGCTTGATTTGTTCTTGGGCGAAACTTTTCGCCATATCACGAATAAGTAATTGTTCTTCGGTAAATTGCATTATTATTTCCTTTACCCTGCTTTAGCTTGTTGTTTAGCAATTTCTTGATTACGCAATAAAAAGCGCTGAATTTTGCCACTTGGAGTTTTAGGTAATTCACTCACAAATTCAACTAACCGTGGATAAGCATGTGCAGAAAGTCGTTTTTTTACAAATTGACTGAGTTGTTCAGCAAGTGTATCGGAAGGTTGAGCATCCGCAGCTAAAATTACGAAGGCCTTAACCACTTCGGTACGGTCCGGATCAGGCACACCAATCACTGCTGCTTCAATCACAGCGTCGTGTTCAAGTAGTGCGCTTTCTACATCGAAAGGCCCAATACGATAGCCCGATGTAGTGATTACATCATCACTACGACCAACAAAGCTCATGCTGCCATCGGCATGAAGTTCGGCAGTGTCGCCAGTTAAATAGTAATGACTCACAAAAGGCGATTTGCGGCTTTCTTTATAGCCACCAAACCACATCATTGGAGACTGGCTAATGTCTACCGCTAAAATTCCCGGTGTGTCTGGCGGAAGCTCTTCACCTTGTTCATTGACAATGGCAACACGATAACCCGGACTTGGGAAACCTGCGGAACCTGCATGAATTTCATGTTTTAAACCATGATGATTACACACCACCATACCGACTTCGGTTTGTCCATAGTGGTCATAAATCGGAGCATCAAGCACTTGTTTAAACCAGCGAATTACTTCTGGATTCAACGGCTCGCCTGCACTGCTCACTACACGGAACTGCCCTTTTAAGGGCGCCATTTGTGCTGGATCAGCCGCCATCATCATACGGTAAGCCGTTGGTGCACCTGCCAAATTGTTAACTTTATAATCTTTCACAATTTGACATAGGCTATCTGTGCTGAAACCACCTTCATAGAACAAAGTAGCGTGACCCAAGAATAACGGCCCAGTAATCGCATAGTAGAGACCATACGCCCAACCCGGATCAGCAATATTCCAAAACGAATCTTCTTCGGTTAAACCAATGGCATCTTGCATATATCGACCAAAGGCAATCAATGCTTTTAAAGGCACTTCCAATGGTTTAGCAGGACCTGTAGTGCCTGAAGTAAACATGAGCAAGAAAGGATCTTGAATGCTACGCATAACCAAATCGCATTGCTCGGACTGCTGTTTCACTTCATTCCAAAAGTTAAAATCACCTGCTTTAAGCGGAGTACCTTTTGCGTCGGCCACCGTCACAATTGCAGGGCAATTTTCAATTTCATCAAGCTTGCTACGGTTGCCCATATCGGTCACCACTAGCTTACTTTGTGCAAGCTGAATACGGTGCTCAATCGCTTTTGGGCCAAATGCAGTAAATAGTGGTTGATAGACAGCACCAATTCGCCAAGCTGCAAAAATAGTCACGATCAATTCAGGTGTTCTTGGTAATAGACCTGAAATACGGTCGCCTGCTTTCACACCTTGTGATTTTAAAAAGTTAGCAAACTGACTCGACCACTCTTTTAATTCACAGAAGGTATATTGCTCTTTTCGCCCGTCTTTTCCTTGCCAATACAGCGCAATTTTGTCGCCATCTGCGTGTCGATCACAGCATTCATAACAAGCATTTAAGGCATCAACTGAACCTGATAACATCTGTTTTGCAGTGCTTTCCAAATCGAAAGTCTGTGCAGCATTTTGATAATCCATCATATCTTTTCCCTCAGTCCGGATTTGTTGTTATTCACGACAGGGTTTAATGTGTTTAAAGCCATCCTTTGGCTTTACCGTTATGCCTCTTGTGGCAGGTATTGCTGAATAATGCTCGAAAAATCGAGATTGGCATTACCGCGCATGCACATTTGCTGATACAGCTGTTGCACCATGCCACCTAATACAACAGGTTGTTTGACCTGGCCTGCCGCTTCTACTGCAAGACCCAAATCTTTTAGCATCAGCTGAGTTGCAAAGCCGTCTTGATAGCCTCGAGATGCTGGGGCATTTTCATTAATATGCGGCCATGGGTTACACACATCTGAGCTCCAGCAACGACCGCTTGAGGTGTTAATGACGCCGGCCAATGCTTGTGGGTCGATGCCGAGTTTCACACCAAGTGCCATACCTTCGGCCACCGCTGCCATTGAAATACCCAAAATCAGGTTATTGCAGATTTTGGCAATTTGGCCTGCTCCAACATCACCACAATGAACTATGTTTTTGCCCATGTGGCTAAGCACAGGTTTTACTTCATTAAAGGTTTGATCATCGGCACCAACCATAAAGGTTAAGGTTCCTGCTTGAGCACCAATGGTTCCACCAGAGACGGGTGCATCGCAGATTTTAATATTTTTGCTATGTGCAACAGTAGCAATGTCTTTAATGGTTTGTGGGTCAATGGTACTGCTATCAATGCATAAGCTACCTGCTTTTAGCACCTCTAATACACCATTTTCACCTAAGTAAACTTCCTTAACATGCTTTGCCGCAGGCAACATGGTAATAACGACATCTGCATTTTTAGCTGCATCCTGTGGGCTATCACATACCACCCCACCTGCCTCGGCAAAGTGCTGAATCGCGACTTCACTGAGGTCATAACCATAAACTTTGATTCCGGCTTTCAGTAGGTTATGGGCCATTTTGCCGCCCATATTCCCTAGCCCGATAAAGGCGATATTCATCCGTGATCCCCTTAACGTAAACTAATTGTTGTATTTACACCGCCAACTTCATGGCTATCTTCAAACCAACGACTGGTAATGGTTTTAGTTTGGGTATAGAACTGTACAGCCTGTTTGCCGTATGGCCCCAAATCACCCAGTTTTGAACCTCTTGAACCCGTAAAACTAAAGAAAGGCACTGGCACAGGAATTGGAATATTGATACCAACTTGACCAATATCAATTAAGTTTTGGAAAGTACGTGCAATCGCACCGCTTTGTGTAAATAGACCTACACCGTTACCAAATGGATTGGCGTTGATAAGCGCAATCGCTTCCTCAAGGGTGTCTACACAAATAATTGAAAGAACTGGACCAAAGATTTCTTCTTTATAAATACGCATGTCGCTATTTACGCCACTAAAAATCGTTGCACCCACGAAGTTGCCCGATTCATAGCCTTGTACTTGAACATCACGACCATCGAGTAGTAACTCTGCACCTTGCTCAACACCGCTATTAATCAAGTCCAGCACTCGCGCTTTAGCACGTTTTGAAATCACTGGGCCAATGTCAGTATTTGGCTCATGGCCTGCGTTTACTTTTAAGGTTTTCGCTTTTTCAACTAGCTCTTGAATCCACTGTTTGCTGTCACCCACCATGACTGCAACCGACAATGCCATACAACGTTGCCCTGCTGCACCAAACGCTGCGCCCACCAAAGCATTTAATGTTTGTTCTTTATTGGCATCAGGCATGACCACAACATGGTTTTTTGCGCCCATCATCGACTGCACACGTTTACCATGTTGCCCTGCAAGGTTATAAACATGTGTGCCAACTGCAGTTGAGCCTACAAATGAAATCGCTTTAATATCTTTGTGCGTACACAAACGGTCAACCACTTCTTTGCCACCATGCACAACGTTGAGTACACCTGCTGGAATACCTGCTTGAATGGCAAGTTCAACCAGCATCATGGTTGATAACGGGTCTTGTTCTGATGGTTTTAAAACAAATGTATTGCCGCACACGATTGCCATTGGGAACATCCAAAGTGGAATCATGGCTGGGAAATTAAACGGCGTAATACCCGCACAAACACCCAAAGGTTGTTGCAAGGTATAGGTGTCTACACCACGCGCGACACCTTCAACATATTCACCCATTTGCAAAGTACCAACTGAACAGGCATGTTCAACGACTTCTAAACCACGTTGAATATCGCCTTCTGCATCTGCCAAGGTTTTGCCTTGTTCCGCCGTTAGTACTTGCGCAATTTCTTTCATATTGGCACGAATTAAATCTTGTAACTTAAGCATGATGCGCATGCGTGCCTGAATTGGGGTCTGACGCCAAGAAGCAAAAGCATCTTGTGCAGCTTGAATAGCAGCGTCAACTTCTTTAACCGTTGCAAATGGTACACGACCAATCACTTCCTGAGTCGCAGGGTTAATGATGTCTTGCCATTCCTGTGTTTCAGATTCAATAAAATTTCCGTTAATGAGTAATTTAGCGGTTTCCAATTCGATTTTTTGGATTGTGTTCATAACCTCTCCGTAGGCCATATTTTTATTGTGTTCAATTATTAGAAAATACTTTTTGATCGTATTTTCTTTATTCCAGTTTCAATTGAGACTAACAAAGAAAACTTTGACCACCAACGGAAATTCATGCACGATTGTTGTGCAAATATGCACAAGGATGACAACAAAAATGAAAGTGGATTGGGATCATCTACATTTTTTCCTGGTTTTAGCTCGGACTAAAACTTTGACCAATGCTGCGCGGATTATTGGTGTCGAGCACAGTACGGTGGCCAGAAGGATTCAGGCCCTAGAACTTGCTTTGGGTACAACGCTGTTTAAGCGTGAAGCGACGGGTTATGAGCTGACACTCGAAGGGATGGCACTGGTTCCTCGAGTTGAGCAAATGGAACAAGCTTTCTTACAAATTGAAAAACCACATCAACCTTTGCAAGGTCGTGTGCGAATTGGCACACCTGAAGGTTTTGGTACTGCGTTTTTAGCTCGGTTATTGGCTGAGTTCTCTATCCAATATCCACTGCTCACCATCGACCTAATTCCAGTGCCAAAAATGATTAAGCTTTCACACCGTGAGGCAGATATTGTGGTATCCATTGATCGTCCTACGTCTGGCCCTTACATCATTACGCGATTATCAGATTATTGTTTAAAAATTTATGGTAGCAAAAACTATCTGGCCCAAAACCCGCCTATCCGAGCCTTAGAAGATTTAACCCAACATCGCTTTGTGAATTATATTGATGATCTGGTGTATAGCCCTGAGTTGTACTGTTTAGAACGGTTACCCTTAAAGCTTAACGCGAACTTCCGTAGCAGCAGTATTTTGGCTCAACAAATTGCGGTAAGTGCTGGCGCAGGACTTGCGATTTTGCCCAAGTTTTTGGCAGATGATAAACCGGAACTTGAAGAGGTGTTAGAGCAACAAGTTCGCTTTACTCATACATTTTGGATGCTGACATTTGTTGATTTACAACATGAACCGCGCATTAAATTGGTTTGGGATTATCTACGTAAACAAGCCGATAAATATCAGCATTTGTTGGTTGATTAAAGAACCTAGATAAAAAAGCCAATCACAGATGATTGGCTTTTTTGAAATTATGAATAATTAATCAAAAGTTTCTTGACCTAGTTTTTTCATGCGTGGTTTATAAAACACATGATAGCTAACGCCTAAAACAACTAGCCACAATGGACTAACATATACCGCTTTTAATGTATCTGGCTCTAGTGCCAAAATCACTAAAGTGAACAAGAAGAATGCAATGACAACATACGCCATCAACACCCCGCCTGGCATTTTAAAGGTCGATTTAGCATGTAACTCTGGACTCAACTTACGGTAACGTAAATAGCATGCCATGATCAGAAGCCATACACTAATAAAGAGAATCACACAGAGTGAACTTGCCAAAGTAAATGCTTCCATGGTGTTTGGAACAAAGTACTGAAGCACCGCCCCGCCCATAATGAAAATACATGAGAAGATTAAACCGTTCGATGGCACTGCACGTTTTGATAAACGGCCCAATGCGCTTGGCGCCTGACCATCTTTCGATAAACCGAACAGCATACGACTGGTTGAAAACACACCGCTGTTCATTGAAGACATCACTGAAGACAGTACGACCAAGTTCATGATGATAGCTGAAACAGGAATACCCGCGTTTAGGAACAACTCAACAAACGGACTTTTGTCTGCACGAATGTGATCCCAAGGTGTCACTGACATCACCACAAAGAGTGCCAACACATAGAATAAGATAATACGTACTGGAATCGCGTTAATTGCTTTCGGTAAATTCTTCTCTGGATCTTTAGTTTCAGCTGCTGTTGTACCAATCAGCTCAACACCAATAAAGGCAAATACGGCGATCTGGAATCCTGCCAAAAATCCGCTTACGCCTTTTGGAAATATACCGCCATGCGACCACACGTTACTTACACTTACAACCTCACCATGCGGAGCTTGAAAATGAGTAAGGATCATGTAGCCACCTACTCCGATTAGGCCAATAATGGCTAAAATCTTAATGAGTGCGAACCAAAATTCAACTTCACCAAATAACTTCACCGTAAGAAGGTTAAGCCCTAAAATGAATAGTACACAGCCCGCACTAATCATGGCCTGTTGCATTGGTGAGAAACTGGCGCCTTCGGGTAGCCAGAAACTTAAATAGTTAATGACCGCAGACAAATCAGCAATACCGACTAGTACCCAGCCTAACCAATAAGTCCAGCCTATATAATAGCCAGCCCATGGGCCAATCAAGTCATAAGCCATATCGACAAATGATTTGTAATGTAAGTTGGCAAGCAGTAGTTCACCCAATGCACGCATCAGAAAAAAGAACATACCGCCAATTAACATGTAAATAACGAGGATTGAAGGACCTGCGAGGGAGATGGTTTTGCCCGAGCCCATAAATAGGCCGGTTCCAATTGCACCGCCAATTGCAATCATTTGTAGATGGCGATTATTTAATTTCCGTTGTAAATGATCAGGGGAGCTTGCCTCATCAGAATGATGAACCATTGTCATATTAGAAGTCCTTTTTATATTTTGCTTAACTTAAATCAGCAACCTATAGGGAGAAAAACGAACCGTATATCGTGGGTTGCTGAGTCTATACCTCAGGACAAGATGTTCAAGTATATTTTTTCCTTAATTGATAAATCGTTTGTCCTGATTTTTTTAAGTCACATTATTTATGTACTGCCTTCACGGCAATTTTAATTAATCAATCTGGGTTTCCAGATTAGCCGAAGTGTAGCATGTGATCCTGCTATATGTACTTTTCCAACAACCTCCAAACTGCTCTATTGATCCAAAAATAAACAATATTATTCCGATAAAAAATCTAATAAAAATAAAAAAAGCCAATCATGATTGATTGGCTTTTTAATAAAACTTAATGATCGTTGACGAGTTCACGTCCTAGTTTTTTCATGCGTGGTTTATAGAGCACATGATAGGTAACACCTAAGATAACTAACCATACTGGACTGACATATAAAGCTTTCAATGTATCTGGCTCTAATGCCAAGATAACTAAAGTGAAAAGCATAAATGCCAAAACAACATAACTCATCCAAACGCCACCTGGCATTTTGAATGTTGATTTTTCATGTAATTCAGGACGTAATTTACGGTAGCGCAAATAGCACACCATGATAAGACTCCAGACACTAATGAATAGAATCACACAGAGTGAACTTGCTAAAGTAAATGCTTCCATCGTGTTTGGAACAAAGTACTGAAGCACTGCCCCGCCCATAATGAAAGTACAAGAGAAAATCAAACCATTTGAAGGTACTGCACGTTTTGATAAGCGTCCAAATGCACCCGGTGCCTGACCGTCTTTTGATAAACCAAACAACATACGGCTGGTTGAAAACACGCCGCTGTTCATTGAAGACATAACCGAAGATAGCACCACCAAGTTCATGATGATGGCTGAAACTGGAATACCCGCATTTAAGAACAACTCAACAAACGGGCTTTTATCTGCACGAATGTGATCCCAAGGCGTTACCGACATCACAATAAACAGTGCCAACACATAGAACAAAATAATACGTACTGGAATCGCGTTAATTGCTTTCGGTAAGTTCTTCTGTGGATCTTTGGTTTCAGCAGCCGTCGTACCTACAAGTTCCACCCCGACAAAAGCAAATACAGCAATCTGGAACCCTGCCAAGAAGCCTTCTGTACCTTTCGGGAATAAACCGCCATGTGACCAGACATTACTAATACTTGCAACAGCGCCTTGAGGAGCTTGGAAATGGTTGAAAATCATGTAGCCACCCACTCCGATCAGGCCAATAATCGCCAAGATCTTAATGAGAGCAAACCAGAATTCGATTTCACCAAATAGGCGTACTGTCAGTAGGTTAAGGCCCATCACAAACAACACACAGCCTGCACTAATCATGGCTTGCTGTATCGGAGAGAAGCTTGCACCATCGGGTAGCCAGAAACCTAAATAGTTAATGACCGCTGAAAGGTCCGCAATACCCACCAGCACCCAACCTAACCAATAAGTCCAGCCCAAATAATAACCAGCCCAAGGACCAATCAGGTCATGAGCCATATCAACAAAAGATTTGTAATGCAGATTTGCAAGGAGCAACTCGCCCATTGCACGCATTAAGAAAAAGAACATTCCTCCAATAATCATATAGATTAAAAGAATTGAAGGACCTGCGAGGGAGATGGTTTTACCCGAACCCATAAACAGGCCGGTTCCAATTGCACCGCCAATTGCAATCAGTTGTAAATGACGGTTAGACAGTTTTCGTTGCAGATGATCAGGAGAATTTTCCGTATCTGAATGACGAGCCATTGTCATATTAAAATTCCTTTTTGAATTCCTTTGTTAAGATCAGCAACCTATGGCGAAAATCGAACCGTATGCCATAGGTCACTGAATCTGTTCACCAAAAATGACTGGATAAACCGTATCTATCTTCCTTCTGTTAGATACATCATCATTTTTGGAGTAAAAACGAATTACTTTTGTGCTGCCGTCACGGCAATTTCAATTAACCAATCTGGATTGACCAAATCGGCCTGAATTGTGGCGCGCGATGGAGCAACACACCCTTTTAACCAGTCAACCCAAATTGCATTTACGGTTGAAAAGTCAGAAAGATTTTTTAAATAGAGCTGTGCAGAGAGCAAGCGAGATTTGTCGGTATTGGCTAATGCCAAAAGTTCATCAATCGTTGCAAGAATTTCACGAGTTTGGCCTGCCACGTCTTGCTCGGTATTTTTAGGTACCTGACCTGACAGATAGACCACTTTGTTAAAAACAGTCACGGCGCTCATGACTTCGTTAGTGTTAATCTTTTGTATATCTGAATTAGACATTCGGATTTCCTTATACCTGATTAATAAATTGAACACGGGCGGTGACAGCACACATCAGTTCATAGCCCACCGTACCGGATGAAACAGCGACATCATCAATAGGTAAAACGACGCCTTTACTTGATTGGCCCCAGAGCACCACTTCACTGCCGACTTTGGCACTTTCAATACCTGTTAAATCGACTGCCAACATATCCATGCTGACGCGACCAATTGTGCGAGTGCGGACAGAGTCCACTAAAACAGGCGTACCTGTTGGTGAAATACGTTGATAACCATCGGCATAGCCGCAAGCAACAATCCCAATCGTCATGGGCTGCTCTGCGACAAAGTTTGAGCCATAACCTACGCTTTCATTCGGCTCTAAATGCTGAACAGAAATAATTTCAGCGCGTAAGCTCATGGTCGGTTGTAAGCCCCAGTCCGCAATACTATGCGTCGGGTAGTCTGGCGAGCTGCCATAGAGCATGATGCCGCTACGTGCATAATCTGATTTGAGCTGGTGTTGATAACGCAGAATTGCCGCACTATTACTTACCGATCTTTCGCCCGGTAAATCCTTAACGATTTCTTCAAATGCAGTGATTTGATAATCAATGCCTTGCTGACCGAAACGATCGCCATCTGCATCTGAAAAATGCATCATGTGCGTAATCTTGGACACGTTCGCCAAGTTATTTAAACGTTCCCAAGCCTGAACATAGTGCTGAGGTTTAAAACCAAGGCGGTTCATACCACTGTTCATTTTTAGGCAAACATCAAATTGAGCAGGATAAGGATGCTTTTCTACCCACTCGATTTGCGCTTCACTATGAATGGTGAAACTGAGTTGATATTGCACACAATCGAATAAGTCTTGAGGAGAGAAAATTCCTTCGAGCAATAAAATTGGACCTGTCCAACCTAAAGCACGAATGCGTTTTGCTTCATCAAGATCAAGTAAGGCAAAGCCATCTGCTGCTTTAAACGCCTCATAAACACGTTCAATTCCGTGTCCATAAGCATTGGCTTTTACAACGGCAAAGACCTTACTGTTTGGCATAGCCTTGCGTACCACCGCCAAGTTATTTTGTAAGGCTTGACGGTGGATGACTGCGGTAATAGGACGAGGCATGATTACTTTCCTAACGTCCGTTATGCAGCATGCGCATGTGAATAACGCTGAATTGAAAGGCCATCGGTACTGATATCAGTCTTGTGATTCAATACGATGTCACTGATTAATTTTCCTGAACCACATGCCATTGTCCAGCCTAGAGTACCGTGACCTGTATTCAAGAACAGATTTTTAAAGCGAGTTGCGCCAATAATTGGTGTACTGTCTGGTGTCATTGGACGTAAACCAGTCCAAAAAGACGCCTGTGCCATATCGCCGCCCGGGAACAAGTCCTGAGTCACCATTTGCAATGTTGCACGGCGGTCTTCATTCAGGCCTAAGTTAAAGCCACTTAACTCAGCCATACCACCTACGCGAATACGTTGGTCAAAACGAGTAATCGCAATTTTGTAGGTTTCATCAAGCACTGTAGATTGCGGAGCAAAAGCAGGGTCAACAATTGGAATCGTCAACGAGTAACCTTTCACAGGATATACAGGCAACTGTAGATCAAGTGGTTTCAAGAAATCACGTGAATAACTACCAAATGCTAGAACATAACGATCTGCGGTTAAGACCTTACCATTGACCTGAACGCCCTTAATTTCATCGCCTTCAACAATCAATTTTTCTACGTTCTGGTTGAACTGGAAGTTAACACCTAACTCTTTGGCAATTTGAGCTAAAGCATTGGTAAATAAATAACAGTCACCTGTTTCGTCATTTGGTAAATGTAAACCACCAACCAATTTATCTTGCGCATTTGCCAACGCTGGTTCTACACGACCAAGTTCGTTGCCATTTAATAATTCGTAGCTTACGCCGCATTCTTGTAGCACGCTAATGTCACGTTGAACCGCTTCCATTTGTGCTTCTTTACGGAATAACTGCAACGTGCCTTTTGCACGGTTTTCGTAGTTAATACCCGTATCTTTTCTAAGTTCACGTAAGCAGTCACGGCTGTATTCAGCCACACGCATCATACGTTCTTTGTTTACAGCATAACTTTGTGGATTACAGTTTTTCAGCATTTGCGCCATCCACTGTAATTGCCACATACTACCATCTAAATTAATCGCAAGCGGTGCATGGTGTTGGAACATCCATTTCACGGCTTTAAAAGGGATTCCTGGTGCTGCCCAAGGGGTCGAATACCCAGGCGAAATTTGCCCTGCGTTACCAAAACTTGTTTCTTCAGCAGGACCTGACTGGCGATCGAGAACAGTAACCTCAGCTCCTTGTTGAGCTAGATAATAGGCACTTGCCACTCCAATAACGCCGCTACCTAAAACAATTACGCGCATTTCCATTCCCTCACGCACACCAGTTTATTTCACTAGTATATTTCTGCTTCAATAGTTTATTTCACTGTTTTTCAGGTTATAATCTAGGTAAATTTATGTTTTTCTCACGAGAATTTTAAAAAAAGAGGAAATATCTATGCGCCCCTTAGATCGTATAGATCGTATGATTCTGGACATTTTGCAGCGTGAAGGACGAATTGCGATTAGTGAATTGGCATCAAGAGTTAACCTGTCGACCACCCCCTGTTCGGAGCGTGTAAAGCGTCTTGAACGCGATGGCATTATCATGGGTTATTACGCTCGACTAAACCCAGCCTTTGTGGACCGTAACCTGCTTGTCTTTTTAGAAATCAAGTTATCTGCCAAATCTGGCGATGTATTCGACCAAGTGGCCAGAGACTTAGTTGAGATTCCTGAAGTGCTCGAATGTCACCTTATTTCTGGCGAATTTGACTACCTTGTAAAAGCGCGTTTAAAAGAAATGAGTGCATATCGTCGCTTGTTAGGGGATCTGCTAAAGAAACTCCCCGCTTCGGCATCGTCACACAGTTATGTGGTTATGGAAGAAGTGAAAGAAACTCTATATTTAGATGTAAGCAAGTAAAGCGAGCATTATTGAACTCGCTTTACTCACGTTTTTGAAAATTAGAAATATTTTAAAATCGAAATGTGTTTATTTTGATGTTTGAACTTCGAGAACCACTTAACTGCTGGATAGAGCGCAAAAGACAACACAATCGTGATTAACCACAGCATCCACACATGATTGACCGACAAATAGTTTCCGTAGTTAGCTCCCCACACACTTAGCGCAAAAACATACATCAGTTTCAACACATATAAATGCAGTAAGTAAAAGAACATAGGCACCGAGCCAAACACCACCAAGGGTTTTAGAAATGAATATTGCTGCATACGCTCAAAAGCAACGAGCGCAAGCAAGCCAATTCCAACATTCAGCAAAATAAATAATAAAGACGGCGGATACTTAGTGAGGTTAAAAAAGCTCATGAGACTCAGTTGTAATGACTCAAAATGTTGCCACGGCTGGTCACCATAGACGTTGATAAAACGTAGTAAAACAAATAACCCTATACTTGCTAAACCAACACTGAGTAAAGCGTGGCCTCTTTGCTTTGCTGTATATTTTGAACTAAAGAACTGACCTAAAACGTAGCCTAATAAAATCACCCCAATCCAAGGTAAAACTGGATAACTTGTACGAAGCTTGATACCCGCAAACTCAAGCCAGCCACGTTCATGTAAAACGAACCATATATTCTGTAGGATGCCTTGTGAGAAGTGCACAGAATCTAGCAGGTTGTGCCCAAAAATAATGACCAAAGCTACACCAGCAAGAACTGGCAAAGGCAAACTTACACAGCAAGCTAATACCACCATGCTAATACCTATCGCCCAAATCACCTGTAAATAAATGACTTCGGGTGGAAAAGTTGCTGTCCATGCAAAGTTCACTAGCGTGACCTCTAATACAATCAAAAATAAGCCGCGTTTTAATAGAAAAGCACGGGTTTGCTGTAAGTCTTGTTTTTTTGATTGAAATAAAAATGCAGAAATACCCGTTAAAAGTACAAAAACCGGAGCGCAAATATGTGCCAATAATCGACTGCCAAATAATGCTGGTTCTGTTACTGTTACGTCCATTGGATCGGTAACCTGTTTATGTAAATAGAAAGTTTCTCTTACATGGTCGAGTAACATAATGATGATCACCAAACCACGCAATGCATCAATCGACTGTAAACGTTCAATATTCTTTTCTAAAGACATAGCAGTAATCAACAAAATAATGTAACGTTATACTATTACATTTAATTCCTTTTGTCTTTTTATGGCTGATTATTTATGCGACACAAATTAGGATTGCTGTCTTCGTTAGGTCTATCATTTATATCGACATTCACTTGGGGAGAGGAAACATCAACGGTACTTGAAACTATACGTATTCAGGCTGAAAGCACCCGAGAAGATCTGAGCCAAAATAGCTCGGCGACTAAATTTACTCACGATGTTTTAGATGTCCCTTTTAACCGTGCTTATGTTTCAAAAAAAATGATGGAACAACAAGACGTTCAACGGATTGATGACGCATTAACTTTAGTGAGCGGGGTTTTTCATCAAAACAGTTTCGGTGGTGGCTTTTGGGATAATTACTCTTTCCGCGGTTTTAGTACCGATCCCAATTTAGGTGCGGCTATGATCCGCAACGGCTTGAGTGTCAACAGAGGTATTAGTGCTCCAAAAGATGTAGTGAATATTGAATCTTTAGAGTTTTTAAAAGGACCAATGGCGGCGCTATATGGTCGCGGCGAAACAGGAGGTTTGCTCAACCTCAACAGTAAAAAACCACAGTGGGAAAGCGAAAGTGAACTTAACTTACGTGCCAATACCCAAGAACAATATCGCATAAGTCTGGAGCATACTGCCCCTATTAACGATGAACTGGCCTATCGTCTAGCAGTGGCTCACGAAGATAATCAAAGCTTTCGTGATCATGTTAGCAGTGAACGCTGGTTCTTTTCACCGCAGCTCACATGGAAAATTTCAGACAAAACACAACTCGACTTTGACAGTGAATTTACAGAACATAAAGGAACCTTTGACCGCGGTGTCAGCACAGTCAATCATCAGTTTGTGATGGATCCGAAAACATTTACAGGTGAACCTGACGACGGCGATTTGAAAATAAAAGATTACTTTTACCAATTACGTCTGAGTCACGAATTTAACCCTGACTGGAAACTAAATAGTGCTGTCAGCTATAAAGACGCCAAAATGGTCGGCTTTGCAACCGAACCTCGCCGTATACAAGCCGATGGACGTACTTTAGAGCGTCAACGTCGCTATCGTGATTATAAGAGTGAAGATGTGCTCGCTCAGACAGAATTACTTGGCAAGATTGATACCTCATGGGCTCGCCATGAAATTTTGCTTTCAACCGAGCTTGGTCAACTCGACTATAAACAAAACCAGCTTCGTCGTAATCACAGTGCTGGCATGCCTAACACAATTGATATTTACCAACCCGAATATGGCAAATATTTACCGAACTTAGCTCCGTTTACCAATACCAAAGAACAGCAGCGTTACTTTGCACTCAATATTCAAGACCAGATCTTTTTTAATGATCAGTGGAGTGTGCTATTCGGTAACCGTTTTGATCAGGTCGAACAAGACTTTAAAAATCACCTAACTCAGACTGAAAGCAACCAGACACTTCATCAAAATAGTCCGCGTTTCGGAGTAAACTTTAAGGCCTCTGACCAGTGGGCGTTTTATACCAACTATGGTCGCTCATTTGCCATGAATAGTGGTATGAACCGAAATGGTCAGACTTTTGCCCCTGAAAAAGGCGAAAGTTATGAAGTCGGCACCAAATATAAAATAAACGACCAAAGTGTGGTGAGTCTCGCTCTGTTTAAAATGAAAAAACAGAATGTACTGACAACCGACCCAATCGACAGTAACTTCCAAACCGCAGCTGGCGAAGTAAGTAGTAAAGGGATTGAGTTTGACTTAAATAGCCAAATCACTGACCGTTGGTTCGTCAATGCCAACTATAGTTATACTGATGCTCAAATTGAAAAAGACCAAGACTTGCCAAAAGGTGCACGTTTGAGCAATGTTCCAAAACACCAAGGCTCCGTAAGCACCAATTATGAATTTCTACAAGAAGGTCCGAGAAAAGCAGGTGTAGGTGCCAACCTCACCTATGTCGGTGAACGCAGCGGGCATAATCTAGATAATGGATTTAATTTACCAAACTATACGCTGGTCAATTTAAATAGCTACTATGCCCCATCTGATCGTTTACGTTATCAGCTCAATGTAAATAATCTGTTTGATAAAACTTACTATGTTTCAAGCTATAACGATTTATGGGTTCAACCAGGCGAACCCCTGAACGCCTCAATTTCGGCACAGTGGAAGTTTTAATTCATACATAAATAAAAAGCCCGAAAACTTTCGGGCTTTTTATTAGAACATACCATTGTCATTGACGAGTGGATCGGGCTGTACTTGCCCAATATCCCAAAACTCAGCAATTTTACCCTTTTCAAAACGACAAATATGAACCACGGCCAAGGTGGTTAACCCATTCATCTGCATTTCAAGTTTTGAATGCACTGCAACCAAATCGCCCTCTTCAATGACATGTTGAACATCAAAGACTTTGTTAGGCGTTTCAATTGCACTTTCACG
Source organism: Acinetobacter sp. GRABPA_MV_2 (assembly GCF_056725885.1). NCBI lineage: Bacteria > Pseudomonadati > Pseudomonadota > Gammaproteobacteria > Moraxellales > Moraxellaceae > Acinetobacter > Acinetobacter sp. GRABPA_MV_2. The sequence continues at coordinate 83,963 of NZ_JBWZNA010000013.1, read as the reverse complement.
CATCCCTTCCTTCAAAGAAGTCGCATCACCCGCATAATAAGGATTGTGATGCTTGAAGTTTGGCGCGGTGTAATTGCTATAGGCTTCATCGACTTCACCGGCTGCGGCAAGCTCTAAAAACCGTACTGCAATTTGTTTTTGAGATAAGTTCATATTTATCTCCTACTTTTTATTTTAGACCTTACTGCAACAGATCTTCTTCGTCGTCTTCCTCGAAGACATAGGCCATACAGCCCCATCCATCATATTCGCCCTGAAATTTCTCAGCGATACTGGCAAACCATTGTTCCAAGTCAACAATATCTGAATACTCAGGTTCCATGTTAACGAAGATGGTAATTACCCATTCATTTGGCTCAACAGAGTCATCTTGAAAAAGTGAAACTTTTTGTTCTTGGTAAAGCAAATAAAGTGCACATTGCTCTGCATTTTTCTGATCATGAAAAGCAATAGAAAATTCAATTTCATGCAGTTCGGTTAAATCATCCCCGTCTTCAGCCATTTGCCAAAGTACATTGCCGTTATCGTCATCTGGAAATTGTTCGTAGTCACGAGTCATAAAGTGATCCTTGTTGTTGTTGCGATATTAATATTATTCGACATCAAGAATACCCGACTTTTATTGCAGTTTGGGTATATATTCAGTTCCCAATTGCATCAAATTAATTTTTTTAAGTATATAAATTTTAAAAAGGCACTTGTGACTCAATCACCACATCCGTTCCATTTAAGGGATGTTGGAAAGCCAAATATGCGGCATGTAAGGCCATGCGATTTAAGTAAAAACGTTTAGGCTCAGGGTGATATAGCTTGTCCCCCATAATCGGATGTCCTATATGCATCATGTGCACACGTAACTGATGCGAGCGTCCTGTTACTGGTTCAAGTAATACTCGACTTTGATTGTTCTTTTCATCATAGATGAGCGCTTGAAACAAAGTTTTAGCATGTTTGCCTAATTCAAAATGTACAATTTGTCTTGGGCGATTTTCCCAGTCAGTAATGAGAGGAACTTCAACACTGCCCTCTTGTGCGACTTGGCCTTGCACCAACGCAATATAATGCTTTTTGACTGTTCTGGCCTGAAACATTTTACTTACCGCAACTTCTGCATCGCGATGTTTGGCAAACATAAGTAGGCCCGAAGTCGCCATATCTAAACGATGCGTGACCTTTGCTAAAGGAAACTTTTCTAGCACCCGTAAATAAGCGCTGTCATGATGCTCAGGTAAACGCCCCATCACTGACAACAAGCCTGCAGGTTTATCAACCACAATCAAATCATCGTCTTCAAATAAAATTGAAAGCGGATCTTGTGGCGGAGCGTAAACAAAATTGTCGTTTAAAGGCATGGTCGTAGAAGCAGCAATGGAGCATGGCGGCAAATCATAAAGAAATTTCGAACCTACCGCAAAATAATCTATAACGCTCTACTCATGTTCCACGTGAAACTCAGAAAATCTTTATCGTTTTTTATTCATTTCAGCCAAAAGATCGAGCTGAATTTCTTGAATATGCGCAAGCCTTTCCCACTGATACGATAAAAGATGGTCCATTTTTTCATGCAAATGACGAATCTCAAGCTCAGCTTTTAAATTAATTTGATAATCATGTTGAGAACGTAAGCGGTCTTTGGCTTCTTGGCGATTTTGGTTGATCGCACCGTAAATAAAAAGAGTGTTCTAACCTAAAATCTGTAAAGTCGCTGGCACGATTTTTCGATGAGCAGGAATCACAGGCACCATATAAAGTCGTCCTAGCCAATTTTTAATATGTACCACTGTGGTTACGGTAAGCACTTTGGTCTTTTCATTCTTGTATATAGATAAAGTCACATTTAAATGCTTGTCATCGTCTCCAATCACTAATTCATTTTCTGTACGCTGCAACAAGGTAAAAATTCCAATCCGGTCACCTGCGACATACTCATTTTCTTTTTTATGAGTATCAATTTGCTTAAAACTTCCTAAATCCTTAAGCCCAATCTTTGAAGTAATTTTATTACGCATATTCATGCTCCACTCTACCCACTGTGGAGTGTGATGGAACAGTTTAATAAGCTGCTCAAATACATTCAGGTCAGGTTGACCAAGCACAATACTCCACGAGTCGTGGAAGTAGGCATTATTCAGTTGAGATGAGATTTGACTGTCATGCGGCAAGGTAGAAAGATAAGGCTTATTCATGAATTATATTCTTGTAAAGTATAGTTTTTATTATAGAGAATTTTTTAAGGTGTCAAGGGAAAACATCTATGGTTTACTTCAACAATCATAACTTTGTAAGTTATAACCTTGTGCCTATAAACTTTTGATCTATAGCGTCCTAAGCCGAATCGAGACCTTTTGGGTGAGTACACACTAACGTTATACGTTTTGGTGCATGCTACTCTTTTCGATCCCTATCACACCCTTGAGATATAGTTTAGCCAGCACCCTGCGGGATTGTTTTTCTAAGAAAAGCTAATTTTTAATATTTTTGGGAATTTTTACGTCATTAGACAAATTTAAAAGAATTTATTCCCATTTACCAATAATTAATTATATTTAAATTCCACTTTATTTGTATTTTTCGGTTTATTTTACCAATAAAAATTTATAAGCTAAATTGGAAGTTCTTTCAACAGCGCATGTTTAGCCGAATAACTCATGTAAAGCTGACTCCCTAATCCCCACTTTTAAGCATTTTTATTCTTTGGGTACTATTCTTAGAGATAACTTTTGCGCTTGAATACATTATAAAAACATATTATAAATTATTTCTAACCAAATGATTGGTTTTTTGGAACTTTATAATGAACAACAATATTATAATTTTTGGTTATGGAACGGGTATTTCCCAAGCCGTAGCACATAAATTTGGTAAAGAAGGCTATAAAATCGGTTTAGTGGCACGTAATGCTGAAAAACTTGAAAAGGCCATTTTAGAACTTAAAACACAAGGTATTGAAGCTTACGCTTTTACATGTGATTTAGCGGTTCTTGAAGATATACCAAATCTTATTAATCGTATTAAAGACCGATTAGGAGAGATTAAAAATATTCATTGGAATGCTTTCCATGATATTGAAGGCAATATCTTAAAAACCCCTCCACTAGAGCTTACCAAAAGCTTTCATATTCGTGTTTCGAGCTATATTGCGACGGTACAAGCTTGCTTAGGCGATTTAGAGAAGAACCACGGTAGTATTTTATCGACAAACGGAATCTTTGCTTTCGATGCAGTGGGTATCGACTTGGTTGCTAAAGAGTACTCATCCTTAGCAACTACCGCTGCCGCTCAATACAAAGCCACCAACTTACTTGCTCATAGTCTTGCTGACTCAAATGTTTACGTGAGCCAAGTGATTGTGAATGGTTTTGTTGATGGGACATCTGGAGCACAAGATAGGACCTACACGGTGCATCCAGAAACGGTTGCAGAGCAGTTCTGGTATTTACACCAGCATAAACAAGAAACTGTTTCCTTTTGTGGTGAAGCAATTCAAGCTGCTTAAAATTATTTCTTATGGGAGAAGAAGCATAATTAATTAGGCTTCTTCTGATTTTTAAATTTATGTTTGTATGTCACAGAAGTATTTAATTATTTTTCATACGCTGAAGGATCAATTTTGTATTCTTTGAATAAAATTGAACGCACAGAGTCTTTTATACGTTCATCATGTTTAATAATTAAATAAATATCTTTTTTAGTCAGAGGAATTTCTTTTAGTAAATCTGGCAAGTCCTTCGACCTTATACCACTGACTTCACTAGGTTGTTTTAAGATATCTGGATCTTGTTCTTCGAATTTAAAATCTACACCTTGTAAATTGAAATAAACCATAACCCTTCTGTTCAAAGAGTCACTATCATCATATAAAACAGTACCTTCTGGTAAAATATAATATTCTGGCAAAGTGCTATTTTTCGAATATTTACCTTCAAACGAATATATCTTTAAAGGTTTTTCTAAAACATGAATTTCGGGTGTTTTTGTACGGTTCCAGAAGTAATAATTTAATAAAGACTGTATGATGAAAATTGAAATTAGTATGGTAATTAATAAATTCTTTTTCATACTTATCTCTTATTTAAACCAAATAAAATCACATGGTTAAATATCTTATTCATTTACAATGAATTCATAGGTCTTATCTAACTTCCCATCCCCACTAGCATAAAAACCCGCATATATATGAATCGTAAAAGTTCCCTTATACTTTGGAACTCCAGAAATTTTTAAATTATTATAAGCATCTGCTTCATTTTGATCTATTGGCTCAATAGAGATATTCATATCACTTGGAAAATTATCTTTTACTTCAAAAGACTGTGGTATCACTCTACCACCTGATATGTTTAATTGCTGATTATATGCCTTACCTACATAGGCTACTGGAAGTCTTTCAGGCTCAATTGTATATTCGTGACCACACCCTGCCATAAGTAACAAGGGAATACCTAAAGTTATCAAGTCAAGTTTCAGATTTTTAAACAAATTATTTTTCTTCCCATACAATTGGAAATTTTTCTGATTTAGAGACATTACCAATTATTGCAGAGAAAATTGCTTGACATTCTAAATTAATTTTTTTAAGTGAACTGATATCTATAGGCTCACAGCTTCTATTATCATAATTTGAGCAAAATTCTACAGATACATCAATTTTGTTATTTTCAATCTTATCTATATAAGCATCCAACATTTGATTGTTATTAGCAGTATTTTTGCAAACAATTTTTTTTGATGAAGATTCTTTTATTTTATTTAAAACTTCCTTATCTTCAATTTTCGTAGCAAAGTTTAATTTTTCATTACTTTTCCTAGTATATTCTATTGTGAAATTTGAAATTTTTTCACTACATCCACTTAAAAAAGTTAGCCCTAATAGGTAAAGAAATTTTTTCATTTAAAACTCTATTGGAAATTGGATTTTCTTATAGCTTCTTTGGATATTAAAATATTATCTGCTACAACTTTACTACTTTGTAATAAGCCCCCAAAAACTACTCTACAAGACATATTGCTAGTTAACAATTTTTCCAATTGATTCTTATCGATACATACATTCATGGATTCATCTTCGCAGACTTTGAAGTACCCAGATGAAGTATATTTTCCATTTTCTAACTTCTCGCCCTCGACTGAAATAGCTCCTGTCACAAAGTAATTTTTAATATTATCGCACTTAAAATGTGAATATTTATAATTATTCTCTTGATAAATCTTATTTAAATCATCATTTGTTTCTAAATTAAATTTAAAAATATCACCACTCATACCATCCAGACGTGAGTAAGTTAAAATCTTAATCTCTCCATTATTGTTAGATGCTTCCTCATTATTTATAAAAGGATTACATGCTGACAATGTTATAGAAAGCAATGTTAATAAAAAATATTTCATTTTATTCTACTCAACTCTTTTGACAAAATATCCTGCACACTTAAATTATTAACAATTTTCTCTTGCATCATTAATCTGAAATCTGCATGGCTATACCTTGTTACATAGTAATAGGAACTATTACTAGAGGGATAACTACTCCATTGCCCACCTAAATCTGCAATCAAATCATTGTTCCACTCATAACTTTTAGGGTCACAACTTATACTAATCCAAAGATTAAATACTGGCTTTGGTCTACTATAATAGATACTAGTTCTAGATCCCAAACCAATTTTAGATAATATTTCTCCCACTGGATCAATAGTTATCAGCACGTTAACCTTACAAATATTATTCTTATGCAATATTTCAGCTAATCCAGCTGCATTCCAACCACCTAAACTATGACCAACAATATTTACTTGTGTTTGAGGATAGGTTTTTAAAAATTTTTTTACATCATTGAAAGCATTTAATTTTTTATCCTTATTTGTATTTACTGTTAATTCTCTTGTATCAGATACATATGCCTCTTCATACCCATAATATTTAACAAATGCATTTTTACTGCCACCTTTTATAGTTGCAAAATAATTATTAACATAGTTTCCAACAAAGTATGTTGGGCCAATAGGTCTAAAATCCCCCCACCCGACAGGAACATCTCCGGGTGTAAATACATACTTATCAGCTGCCCCTCCAATGAAGATTGTTAAACTATGAGTATAAGTTGTTAACTTAACTGGAATTACTGGCGGCACATTACTTACTTTTCCATGTGCTTTTTTTAACAATTCAGTTGCTTGTTTTTTTATATCTTTATTGGCATCTATTACATTATCCATTTCAATTTACCACATGTATTTTATATTGCTTATTCGGCTCTTCTGTTTCCAACTTAACTAAGCCAGTTCGATCTAACTTACCGCGCTCAATTTCTTTATCATTTTCGTCAAAAATAATATATTCCGTGCCAGGTTTTAGTTTATTTCCTTGTTTATCCATTACATCAAACCATACACCATATTTTTGTTTTCCTTGTTCGGGTAGATACGGTAATGAACTATTCACACTCCCACCTCCCATAAATAAATGCTGCCCAGCTTTCACCTCAAACTTTCCACTCGTGGTCATAAAAATACCTGAACCGGTAATTTTGACTTGAGAGCCGCCTGCGGTGAGTACAATTTCTTTGGCTGCAGTCGCTTCGATTTTGTCTTCAGTCGAAATCACCTGAACAGCTTTACGGGCAATCAAATCTGCTCCATCGCCTTGTGCTTGTATCTCGACTTTACCTTTGCCTGCATAGAGTCTCGCCCCTTCTTGAGCTGCAAAAAGACTAATTTTATTTTGGGCATGCGCGATTAAATTCTTTTGGGTAGACAGGTTAATACTGTCTCCAGCAGTTTGGTTTATCTGGCCATCTGCGCTTAAGTGAATGTCTTCGTTACTGCTCAGCGCGATGCTATTTGGACTCGCCAACAACATAATCGCCTCTTTAAAGGTTTTAGCTTTTGCGTTGTCTTGCTGCTCGAGTTTTTCAATAAAGGATTTTAAGTTTTCTAAATTTTCTAACGGGTCAGTTTGCTGATTTTTAGCAACCTCACTGAGTGCCTTGGCATTGTTGAGGCCACCTTCGATTTGTTGCTTGGCTTCATTTGCATCAAGGTGTACGCCTTGAGCTTGGTCCTGTTTGTGGGTACTAACGAGTAAGCCACTGCCAGCTCTTACTGCGCCCCACTGGTCTGTTCTGAGTTCAAAACCTTCACCTCGGCCATCACTTTCCGCTTTGTCTTTTGGATGGCTTAAGTTACCGAGGTTTAGTTGGCTTGCTGCATGGCTACTTTGTAGTTGGGCACTGATCTGGCCTGTCGTGTCATCAAAGCGGAGTTGGTTAAAGCCTTTACCATCGACTTCTTCTGAGCGGATGCCACTGAGTTTTTTAGTGTCAGGTAATTGGCCTTTCTGATCGAACTGGGTTGGGTGGCGTTCGGCTTCATGAATACGGCCCACCACAAACGGGCGGTCAATATTGCCGTCAAAGAAGTCGATCACCACGATCTCACCCACACGTGGTAAGAAGCGTGCGCCATAACCCGCACCTGCCCACGGGGTGAGTACATCAACCCAAGCGGAGTCAGTGTCATTGTCGTTACTTCCCGCACCACCGTCATGACTATGGTCATCTGTTCGGGTAAACAGGAAGCGGACCTTAATGCGTCCCCACTGGTCGACATGGATGCTTTCACCTTCTAGCCCCACCACTCTAGCGCGCTGCGGGTGAGCGGCTGGTCGGTGCTCTAGCGGGCTATATTCAGGCACAGCTTTAATGTTGCGTCGAACCACGTTCAGCTCAGCATAGTGGCGCTGCTCAGGGTTTTGGTTGTCGAGTTGCGCAGCCTTGAATTTGTCTTTTGGTAATAGTCGCTCAAGTTGCTGTTGTAATTCTTTCGGTAAATTATTTTGGTTATAGTAGTGCTTGCTTAAGATTAAGAATTCTTTATCGGCACTATCATGTTGGTCGAGTTCTGGGTGATCATAAAGTGCAAACCAGTAACCGACCTGTGCATCACGGACGTTACCTGAAACGGTAAATTGTTTAGAACTCAGGTGATGATAAGCATTCATGTGCTGGTTAAGCTGTTCAATCTGGCCATTGCCTGAAGCAGTGGCTTGGTCTTCACCGTTTAAATCTTGCATCCAAGCGGGACTGACATGCCATGCATCTTCAAGGTTTAGGCTGGCATTGTCGTAGTGTTCACTGTGCTTTTGTGTGCCTTGTACACTGCCACTGCCTTCTTCTTGTTGTAGGGCATCGGCTTGCCAGCGTTGCACATGAACCGATGTCGGCTGTAAACGGCGTTCTGCCTTAACTTGCGTAATGGTATCGAACTGTTCTGTAGCACTGCTGCGCTGGTAGCGCAAACTACGTCGTTCAAGGGCTTGATAATTTTGGTTATCATCAATTAAACGTAACACTTGTGGCTGAATGGAAGCATTCGGGTCAGCGACAAAAAGTTGCGATTCATCGACCAGCCAGTTAACGCCTTCGCTACGCCACAAACGGGTTAAAAAGTCATAATCACTTTCATTTGACTGCATCACAAATGGACGCACATCGTAATCTTTGGTTAAGCCTGCTGTGTCGAGTGTTAAGCTTGCGGCAAATAACGGGCTTTTCTCCTGCCATTCCTTAAACAGAATTTCGCTAATATCGCGCACGCTTTTATTCATAAACACGCGGCTATTGCGGCGTTTATGCCAGAGTGCAGTTGGGTCTTTTAAGGTAAGGTTATAAATGGTGAGTGAGCCGTCGCTTTGCCCTTGGCTCGCTTCGGTAATAATGCCCGTGGTTCTAAAGAATTGACCTGTATCGGTGACTTGATCGACGGCAACCTGACAGCCAATAAATTGTTTTAATGCAATATGCGCATTTGTCGACAGACACAGTAATTCAGCAACGCTACCTTGGTTGAGGGTATGTTCACCCTCAATGCGTTGCAAGAAAACTTGCTGATTTAAAGACTGATTTGAGAATTGGATATGAACAGCGCGATTTTGTGAAACAAGGCCTAAACGCTCCAATATACTCGACACACTCATCTGCATTTTTATTATCAATCAAACTTATATTTAGGCCGCATTTTAATTAAAAAAAGACTAATCTGTCTATCTATACTCATTTTCAAAATGTAACTAGTCTAAATATGCAGTTTTAGGTTAATTTCTTATTAAATAGGTATTTAAACCGTAAAATCAGATCATTTTAAAATGCTATAAATCAGCCAAATATATTCAATATTTTTCTTTTATATTCAAATAGATATTAAAGAAAGTAACTACTCAAATTAATAAAATTCAGGATGAGATATGAAAATAAAAAAGTCTGCTTTTTATATATTTACGATGATTTTCTCTCTTCATTCTTCAGCATTTGCTGAACCGAGTGTGGCCGATATTCAATATCGTGCAGAACAAGGGCAATCCGTTGCTCAATATCATTTGGGGATGATGCTTTTAAGTGGCGAACAAGGCGTTGTTAAAAACTATGAACAAGCGTTTAAATGGCTAACTGTGGCTGATCAAAATGGAAGTATGGGGGCAAAATATAGTTTAGGGATGATGTATTACACAGGCACGGGGGTAGAAAAAGATGCCAAGCGCGCTTTTGATTATTTTACTAAGGCTGCGGCCAAAGACCATGCGAAAGCGCAATATAACTTAGGGGTGCTATATGACAGAGGTGAAGGAACTGCGCAAGATTATGGAAAGGCGTTTGAGTGGTTTAGTCGTGCTGCCAACCAAGGCTACCCACCCGCAGAATATAATTTAGCTCATCTATATAAAAAAGGTCACGGCGTCTCACAAAGCGATGAGCAAGCACTTAAGTGGTACACCAAAGCGGCTGAGCACAATGAAAGCGATGCTCAGTACAACTTGGCCCAGATGTATTTAAATGGTGAAGGCACACCGAAAAACCTACAACTGGCAAAGAAATGGTTTCAGCACGCTGCCGATGCAGGTGATTCGGATGCGAAAGAAATGCTTAAAAGTTTAGAATAGGCAGCTATCTCTATAATATTTTATTTATAAGATACTGAACCCTATTATTAATAAGATTATTTTATTATTTATTTTTTCTAATTAAATATAAATATTAATCCTATTATTTTAAAAATACATTTAGTTTTATTATTAAATCAAAAATATTTTAAACATTAAATTGACGTAATTAAAATCACCGATTATTATCTCGTTGCTGGCCTACATTGCCAGTCGGTTTTGACAGACCGCTGATCCACCACGGATTATAGTTCTGCTATAATTCGCTGGACCCTTGCGTCCCCCCTCTTTGCGGTAGGACGGTTGGGGGACGCCCCGTGCGTGCTGGTTCTATGGATCCCAGTCTGTCAACCCCTTTCCGTTCTACCACCATAAATTAATTCGCGGTAATCTGGTGGTAGGACTCCATAAATTATAAGGAGTTGACCATGACACTTTTCAAACTTATTCCCTCTCCTGCTTAATCATTTTATTTATTTAAAATTTAGGTTTTCTATTGCCTGATTTTTTAAATTCATAAACTATTTTTTATTTTAAAAATTTAATTATTTTATTTTCCTATATGCATGGGAGGGTTAATTATTACCTAAAAATTATTTTAAGCCTTAAAACAAATTATATTTTTATTCTACTCATAGATATAAATCATTATGAGAATAATATGACAATTTATAAATCTATTATGGCTTTAAGTTTGGTTGTAGCGAGCTTGGGAATTTCGGGTTGTAACTTACACACTCAGCAGGAGTTTGAAAAAATTTGCCTGTCGGGTGGACACACTAAGACCAGTTGTGGATGTATTTATCAGCGACTTGAACAAACCTACTCACCCAAGCTGATGCAGCAGCTAGAACATGTCAGTTTGCAAAGTCCTGTTCTCCCACGGGACTTTGCTCCTACTTTCTTTAGCGTCATGCAGCGGTGTGACAAAAGTAGTATGAGTTAAGCGTTTGACTTAGCTCTTTATCTCTGTGCCGCAATAGTTTCTTACTTTAAATCAGCGCAAAAGATTAAAGTCTGTTGTGGCACAGGGGCCTAAAGTTGAATTCAAAATAATATATATCGAAAGCGATCTTGTACGTTTTATCCTACAAACTTTTAGGGATTTTGCGGATTGGCGACACCCCTCTTTTTTCCTAATATGAACTCATACAGGAACAGGATGTTCCGGAACATAAAACAACAATAATAGGTTCATGCACTAGGAGCGTGAGATACGACAGGAGTCATATCTAGCAACCAAATACGAAAAAGCTCGACAGGATGTCGGGCTTTTTTTATTAAAAAAATTATCTTAATTCATCTGGATCTTTTAAATTTAATCTTATTAAATCACCTTTGCTCAAAGTACTATTGCTATTCGATAGATCTTTTCTTATAGCTTGGTAAACTTCATCTACTACAAATAAAATATTTCTACCACTATTATCATTTGCTATTGTACGAAACTTTAAATACGCTTTGATAACCTCAGGTGACGCCCAAAGAACTAGTCCACGATTAAGTTTTACGAACTTCTTTTTAAGTTCTTCAGGTAATTCTCCAGAATCTACCTCTTCATTCTGAAAACTTTCAACTATTTCAAAAAAAAGATTATAAACTTCTATCTTACTAGCTCTATGGCTTTCAGCAATATCTCGTCCTTTTGATTGCCATTGTGCATACCAAAGTCCAATTAATCCTAAAGAGGCTGTTACTAATGCGGCACCTATACTAGGGTTTAAACCTTTTAACCAACCAATAAAAAAATATAATAAGTAAACAATTAGTGCTAGTAAGGCGAAAAGCAATATAAACCCTAAAAAATTTGCCTTTTTATTTGACATTATATCTTTCCTTATTCGTTTTTTTATTTTGCCTATTCTTACCAATCTAATAGGAAGTTAAATATTAGTAAAGTTATTATATTGACCTTAAAATCAAGAAAATAGATTATTTAATATTTCATCCTCACACCATGTTTCAATGTACGTTTTATCCTACAAACTTTTAAGGATTTTGCGGATTGGCGACATCCTTCTTTTTTCCTAATATGAACTCATACAGGAACAGGATGTTCCGGAACATAAAACAACAATAATAGGTTCATGCACCAGGAGCGTGAGATACGACAGGAGTCATATCTAGCAACCAAATACGAAAAAGCTCGACAGGATGTCGGGCTTTTTTTATTGCTGTTTAAAAATACTTTAAAAGAAAATTCTTATATTGTTTTATTCACAACATACCTTTGAACTACTTGGTTGAGAGTAATTTCAGAATGAAGGCGACCATTATTTGCTTGAATGGTCTTTGCAGAAGCTAAATTAGATTTATAGCAATGTATATGTAACTCCGTTAGGCCTAACTTCCATGCCTCCTGAATTGTAAGCTCTAACAATTTCGAGCCAAAATTCATTCCACGTTTAGAAGGACGAATACCTAAACCAATATGTCCACCACAATATTCAATCTGTTCATTGAGTTTAAGTCGCAAGTTAGACGCGCCAATAATTTCATTACCTTCTACTAACCAATATGTAATATTGGGAACATGCCCTTCTTCTAGAGATTCCCCTTTTTCATAATCTCTCAGTTTATTCAAAAATGATTCAAAATTTGTATGGTCAAAATCCATTGTCAAAGGGTAACGTTCTTCATCAGCTAATTCATTAATATAGTTGTTATAGCTCTCTTTAAACCTTAAATGAGGTTTTACCAACATAACGGTCATTTATTGATTACTCCCGATAAAATTGTTCTTTTTACAACCAAACTTAAACATAACATATTGTTATCAATAGCAACTCTTATTCTTCTCAACATCTCAAATGATTAGATATAAAAGTAAGCCCCCTCTATTCGCCCCCCTCTGTAACTACAAAACGCCTCACACCATGTTTCAATGTACGTTTTATCCTACAAACTTTTAGGGATTTTGCGGATTGGCGATATCCCTCTTTTTTCCTAATATGAACTCATAGAGGAAGAGGATGTTCCGGAACATAAAACAACAATAATAGGTTCAAGCACCAGGAGCGTGAGATACGACAGGAGTCATATCTAGTACCCAAATACGAAAAAGCCCAACAGGATGTTGGGCTTTTTTTATTGCTGTTTAAAATATGTTTAGGCTAAACCTATAGAGGACTATGCGCCTGTTCTTGTTTTTTATGGCGGATCCAACGTACCGCTAAAATAATCGCTATCAGCACCACTACAGCAACAAGCGCAGGCACTAACATGGCCGAAACTGAAAGTAAGATTGCTCCAATCCACTCACCTGTTGCAACGACAAAATTACCCAAGCCACCCGTAGTTGCAGTTGAAACACCACGTGCAGCAACGGTACTCATTTGCACCACACCAGCTGTACCACCGCCCACAATAATCGCTGCCGCCCAACTGGCAAACTGAGACATTTCTCCACTACTAACCGCCATTGTTGCTAACGTACCCGCGATCATGGCCGCAGGGGTTGCGACTGTGTCTAAAGCATTATCGACCCAAGGAATATAATAAGCTGCAACTTCACACACCGTTGCCACGCCTAAAGCTAAACACACCGATGGCAAAGCTAACCATTCAAAACCTTTTGATGGCTCAAACCATCCCATCATGGTGGCAATGCTCATAACCAGTAGCGGCACAAACACGCGAAAACCGCAGGCAGCGCTCAGCCCCACGCCAATACATAAACCCAATATTGTTTCCATAACGGTTTCCTTTTCATGCCCATCACGGGTCTTGTTATGTAAGTCTTATTTTTAAATTAACAAAAAAGCCCCATCGGGTGACAGGGCTTTTTGTTAAATGCGAACGCAAATATTATTTCATTCTTAACGTTTAAATTGTGTGCAGTAGCATTTCGTGCAAGGTGGTAAAGGGTCGGTATTAATTTCTAAAAACACTCTATGACCGCACTGAGCACAGAAGTAGAAGCCTGTTCCGGGTTTTTCGCCAGCTGTTACCATGATTACATTCCTATAATCGTATATATATTAAACAGGAATATAACCCACTTAAAGTGAATGTCAATTGTCCATTTCGCCCGATGATGATGGCATAAATGCAAAAAATGTTATTTGTACGATTTATCTTACATAGATTTAGGGATTTAGCCGATTGGCTATCTTCTGCTTTTTTTCTAATATGAACTCATACAGGAACAGGATGTTCCGGAACATAAAACAACAATAATAGGTTCATGCATCAGGATCGTGAGATACGACAGGAGTCATATCTAGCAACCAAATACGAAAAAGCCCAACAGGATGTTGGGCTTTTTTTTATTGATCTAAGATAATTGCGGAACTTCGATTAAGTTAACCGTAAATAAATTTAGAATATCTTCTCTGTCCATAAAGATTATTTGACTTCTCTTATTAGCATCAAGTTTATTTCCCAACCAATTTCTTGCTGCTTTAGTAATTTCTCCACCTGCAATGATATAAGCATGATCAACTAAAACTCTTTTATTTGTTTCAGGATCAAAAATCTCATGTCCTAACATCATTGTAGTTTGGTTATAAATTTCAGCAATATTATGATTCCCTGCTTTAGTCATTCCAGAAGAATCTAATTTTCCTTTCTTAACTTGTATCCCAAAATAAATTATATGTTGGGTGGGCAGCGTAAATTTCATCCAAATATCTTTTCCATATTCTAAAGCTTTGTCTTTATGTCCAGCTACCGTGATTCTTTGAAAACCCAATATTCTAAATAAAGGTAATAAAATTTTTTCAATTAACTCATCTTCTGAACATCGCTCTAAAAAGTTTATAAGTAATTCTCTTTTCTTTAGCTCATCTTCTGTGAATGGTCTATGTGGATTTTCACTTGGTTTTATTAAATTATTGGTTCTTATATTTCTTACATATAAAATATTATCGTTTCCATAAAAAGCTTCAAATCCCTCCCGACTTAATGGTTTATTCAATTCCATTAATGCATTTATTCTTTCAGGATCATCTTCTGTTGCATCAGACTTATACATTAATATCCTAAGCAGATTGATAAATTTCTCAGGTAAAGAGTCTTTTGCACACGGTTCTTCCAATAATTCCTTTAATCTTTCTGCTGTCCACCACCATCTAGTACTCCCATCATGTACATAAGGTAAATCACATTCATCAAAAAACTGTGTAATATAAAAACTACTTCTATAAGGAAAATATTGCCTGTCACCCACAATACAGTCTGCAATATCTTTTAAGTTTCTATCTCTAAACCTCATAAAAGCCTCTAAAAAAATAAAGAAACCTACTTTAAAGTAGGCTCTTTTTTAAAGAATATCAATAATTTTCAATTAAGTAGTATGGCACGCGTTTGCACACCAGTAACAACCATTTATTCTATTATTCGGCCAATTCGATTTAGCTTGAGCTACTGCTTGTTGGCAATTAACAAAATTACCTATTGAGACTTGATTTTCTATACTTGGTAAATAATTACATCCTTTCGTAGCATTATGTACTTCGTGATCTCCATTATATTGTGGATTTTTATTGATAATATAATGATCCATTGTTTACCCCCATATTTATAAAGTTAAGAGGCTTAAAAAATAAAGCCATATTTAAAATATGGCTTTATTGTACAAAAATCAATCTACTTTTTACTATTTAATCAAGCCACTTGGCCTTCTAAAAAGTCTTGCGCAAAACGCTGTAATACACCGCCCGCTTCATATACAGAAACTTCTTCTTCTGTATCTAAACGGCAGGTCACAGGTACTTCAAGAATCTCTTCTTTACCATCCGCTGTAGCACGCTCAATCACTAAAGTTAAAGTCGAACGCGGCGCAATATTACCAATCACGCTGTAAAGTTCTGTACCATCTAGCTTTAGAGTCTTGCGGTTTACACCTGGTTTAAACTCAAGTGGTAACACGCCCATACCCACCAAGTTGGTACGGTGAATACGCTCAAAACCTTCTGCCACAATCGCTTCAACACCTGCAAGGCGTACACCTTTTGCAGCCCAGTCACGGCTTGAACCCTGACCGTAGTCAGCACCCGCGATAATAATTAACGGTTGCTTACGGTTCATGTAGGTTTCAATCGCTTCCCACATACGCATCACTTCGCCTTCTGGCTCTACACGCGCTTTTGAACCTTGCTTAATGGTACCGTCTGAACGAACTACCATTTCGTTATACAGTTTCGGGTTGGCAAATGTTGCACGCTGTGCAGTCAAATGGTCACCACGGTGCGTTGCGTATGAGTTGAAGTCTTCTTCTGGTACGCCCATTTTGTGAAGGTATTCACCCGCAGCCGAGTCCATCAAAATCGCATTTGAAGGCGACAAGTGGTCGGTAGTGATGTTGTCACCCAAAATCGCAAGCGGACGCATGTTCGCTAAAGTACGTGGTGCAGCCAACGCCCCTTCCCAATATGGTGGACGGCGGATGTAAGTACTTTGCGGACGCCAGTCGTAAAGTGGGCTCTTCGCTTGTTCAACTTCGCCCAAGTCAAACATTGGAATGTAGACTTTACGGAACTGTTCAGGCTTCACGGCTTCTTTTACTAATGCATCAATTTCAGCGTCAGATGGCCAGATGTCTTTGAGGTAAATCGGGTTACCGTCTTTGTCATGACCTAACGCATCTTTTTCGATGTCAAAACGAATCGTGCCCGCGATTGCATACGCCACGACAAGTGGTGGAGATGCCAAGAACGCCTGTTTTGCATATGGATGGATACGGCCATCGAAGTTACGGTTACCAGAGAGTACTGCTGTTGCGTACAAGTCACGGTCAATAATTTCTTGTTGGATGACCGGATCTAACGCACCTGACATACCGTTACACGTTGTACAAGCGTAAGCCACAATACCAAAACCAAGTTGTTCTAAGTCTTTAAGTACGCCAGCTTCTTCGAGGTAAAGTGCAGCCGCTTTTGAACCCGGTGCAAATGATGATTTCACCCAAGGTTTACGAACCAAACCAAGCTCATTTGCCTTACGTGCCAACAAACCTGCCGCCACAGTGTTACGTGGGTTAGATGTGTTGGTACATGAAGTAATTGCAGCAATAATGATTGCGCCATCTGGCATTAAGCCGTCAGAACGGTTTTCAACAACACCTGCAATGCCTTTTTCTTTTAGATCCGCAGTTGAAACACGTGCATGTGGGTTTGATGGACCAGCAATGTTACGTGTGACTGTCGATAGGTCAAAACGAAGTACGCGTGGGTACTCTGCTTTGGTCATGTCAGAAGCCCAAAGGCCAATTTCTTTTGCGTACTGTTCAACCAATGCCACTTGAGCATCTTCACGGCCTGTTAGGCGTAAGTAGTCGATTGTGTTTTGGTCGATGTAGAACATCGCAGCCGTAGCGCCATATTCTGGAGTCATGTTCGAAATGGTTGCACGGTCGCCCACAGACATGCTGTCAGCACCTTCACCAAAGAACTCAAGGTATGCACCCACTACGCGCTCTTTACGCAAGAATTCAGTTAGAGCCAACACGATATCTGTTGCAGTAATGCCTGCCTGACGCTGACCTACAAACTCAACACCAATAATGTCTGGCAGACGCATCCAAGATGCACGGCCCAACATTACGTTTTCAGCTTCTAAGCCACCAACACCCACAGAAATTACGCCCAAAGCGTCTGTATGTGGTGTGTGTGAGTCTGTACCTACGCAAGTGTCTGGGAATGTTACGCCATCACGCGCCTGAATCACTGGAGACATTTTCTCTAGGTTAATCTGGTGCATAATGCCGTTCCCCGCAGGGATCACATCGACATTTTTAAATGCTGTTTTGGTCCACTCAATAAAGTGGAAACGGTCTTCGTTACGACGGTCTTCGACAGCACGGTTTTTTGCAAAAGCGTCTGGGTCAGCACCACCGTATTCCACTGCTAAAGAGTGGTCGACAATGAGCTGAGTCGGCACAACTGGGTTAACTTTAGATGGGTCACCGCCTTTGTCTGCAATCGCATCACGCAAGCCTGCAAGGTCAACCAATGCAGTTTGACCTAGGATGTCATGACACACTACGCGCGCAGGATACCAAGGAAAGTCCAAGTCCTGACGGCGCTCAATTAACTGCGTTAAATAAGCAGTTAAATTCTCGGCATCGGCACGGCGTACCAATTGCTCTGCAAGTACTTTAGAGGTGTAAGGCAGTTTTTCGTATGCGCCTGGCTGAATATCTTCAACGGCTTGACGCACGTCGTAATATTCAAGCTGGGTGCCTGCCAGCGGCTTACGGTATTTAGTGTTCATTAACCACGCTCCGCCAATGGTTTAAATTCAAGATTTTCAGGGCCTGTGTAGTTCGCGCTTGGACGAATGATTTTGCCGTCTTGGCGTTGTTCAATCACGTGCGCTGACCAACCTGCTGTACGTGCAATTACGAATAATGGTGTGAACATTGCAGTTGGAACACCCATTAAGTGGTAGCTCACCGCACTGAACCAGTCGAGGTTCGGGAACATGTTTTTCACTTCTTTCATCACTGCTTCTAAACGCTCAGCAATGAGGTACATTTTGGTGTTCTCTTGTGCTTGCGCTAAGTCATGTGCAACTTTCTTGATGACTTCGTTACGTGGGTCAGAAACTGTATATACAGGGTGACCAAAACCGATCACAACTTCTTTATTTTCAACACGTTTACGGATGTCAGCTTCTGCTTCGTCTGCGTTGTCGTAACGTTGTTGAATCACGAATGCAACTTCGTTTGCACCACCGTGCTTAGGTCCGCGAAGTGCACCAATACCACCTGTAATTGCCGAGTACATGTCAGAACCTGTACCTGCAACCACACGTGACGTAAATGTAGACGCGTTGAACTCATGCTCAGCATACAAAATCAGAGAGGTATGCATTGCTTGAATCCATTCTTCAGATGGTTTTTCGCCATGAAGCAAATGTAAGAAATGCGCTGCAATTGAGTCGTCATCAGTTTCAACTTCAATACGACGACCGTTGTTGCTGAAGTGGTACCAATAAAGCAGCATTGAACCTAGGCTTGCCATTAATTTGTCAGCAATGTCTTTTGCACCAGCTTCGTTATGGTCTTCGTGTTCTGGCGTTAAGCAACCAAGCACTGAAACACCTGTACGCATCACATCCATTGGGTGTGCAGAAGGTGGTAATTGTTCAAGTGCAGTTTTAAGTGCTGCTGGTAAGCCACGAAGTGCTTTTAATTTTGCTTTATAGGCTTTGAGTTCAGCTTTGTTTGGTAATTTGCCATGTACGAGCAAGTGAGCAACTTCTTCAAACTGGCTACCCGCTGCAAGGTCAAGAATGTCATAGCCACGATAGTGCAAGTCGTTACCGCTACGTCCTACGGTACAAAGTGCTGTGTTGCCTGCAACTTGTCCGCTAAGTGCAACTGATTTTTTTGGTTTGAAGCCTGTTGTTGTTTCATTTGAGCTCATAAGATTGTCCTTTCCTATCTATTTAAATTATTTGGGAAACACGGCATATGTACCGTGTTTTACTTCTTATTTCTTTTTAGCAAATGCGTTGTCTAAGTAGTCTTCAAACGCATAGTAGTTAATACGTTCATATAACTCTTTACGCGTTTGCATAATATCAATCACGTTCTTTTGCGTGCCTTCTTTACGTAAGGTTTCATACACAGTTTCGGCTGCTTTGTTCATGGCACGGAAAGCAGAAAGCGGATAAAGCGCAAGGCTTACATCGGCAGATGCTAACTCTTCAGTGGTAAACAGTGGTGTAGAACCAAATTCGGTAATGTTTGCCAAAATCGGTGCGCCTGTCTTCTGAGCAAATTGCTTGTACATATCAAGCTCAGTAATTGCTTCAGGGAACAACATGTCTGCGCCCGCTTCGATGTAGGCACCCGCACGGTCAATTGCAGCTTGTAAGCCATCTACTGCCAATGCGTCGGTACGAGCCATAATCACGAAGCTGTCATCACCACGCGCATCAACCGCAGCCTTAATACGGTCAACCATTTCTTCTTGAGTCACAATGGCTTTGTTCGGACGGTGACCACAACGTTTTGCACCCACTTGGTCTTCAATGTGCATTGCCGCAGCACCAAACTTGATAAGTGCTTTTGTAGTTCGGGCAATGTTAAATGCAGAAGCACCAAAACCTGTGTCCGCATCGACCAATAATGGAAGATCACATACATCGGTAATACGGCGTACATCTGTCAACACATCATCAAGGTTACTGATTCCCAAATCAGGTAAGCCTAAAGAACCAGCGGCTACACCACCACCTGATAAGTAAATCGCTTTATAACCTGCACGTTTTGCCAAAAGTGCATGATTGGCATTGATGGTTCCAACCACTTGTAATGGCTTTTCTTGGGCTACTGCATCGCGAAATAGCTGACCTGCGGATTGTTTAGCCATTGTTATGTTCTCCTTGTGCTTGTAGCAGTGTTTGCTCAATAATTTTGTAAGAAGCATTGATATGTCGATGCATGAGCAGCTCGGCAAGTTCACCATCACCTTCTGCAATTGCATCTAAAATACGGATATGTTCGTCCCAAGCTTTGCTAGGTCGATCGGGTGTGTTTGAAAATTGAATTCGGTACATGCGGATGAGGTGATAAAGCTCATCACATAGCATTTTTTCTAGGGTTTTATTGCCACTACTTTTGATAATGCAGTAGTGAAAATCGTCCTGCCCTTCTTGCAAGTAATATCCTTTACCTGCTTTAAAGTTTTCATCTTCGGCATGCATACGTAATACATCACGTAGCGCCAAAATTTGCTTTTTATCAATATGCTGTGCCGCAAGTTTGCAAGCTAAACCTTCTAATGACGCACGAATCTGGTAAAGCTCTTTAAACTGTTGCAGTGAAAGCGAAACCACGCGCGCGCCCACATGTGCAGTACGCTCAACCAAACGTTGACCTTCAAGGCGATGAATCGCTTCACGCAAAGGCCCACGACTAATGCCATAAGTGCGTGCCAGCTCAGGCTCAGAAATCTTGCTACCTGCCGGAATTTGACCCAAAACAATCGCCGTCTGTATTTGTTTAAATACATTCTCGGTCAGTGTTCTTCCCTGACTTTGTAGTGGCTCTGGTGCGAAGGTCAAATCTTGCATATTGTCGACAATTTTTAATCAATTATGAGTTTTATAGCGGTATGAATGAAAAAAATCAAGGTGATTGTTGACACTTTACAGAACGCATCAGGTCAATTTTTATAGCCTGACCGCTTATATCACCTTATATTTAAAGCATTAAACCACTTGCCAGTTAATATTTATAAAACAATAATTTAATGTCAATTTGTCTATAGTTTTATGACTCTTTCTTAGTTACTTTTTAGTCATTAAACTTTTGTTTCAAACTTTAGTCTACAACCAATGTATTACAGCAAGATTGTAGACAATCTGCTTGAATGAAAGCATGAGTTATAAATTAGTATCTATTTACCGTAATTTCTTTTAAATCTTTTTATCATTTTCATCCAGAAAATATCGATATTAGTGAAATTATCTGGTGCTTCACGGTAGCTTTATTGATACATTATTGAGCATCGACATAGTTGTGGCGTATTTTTCGAGACAGAAAAAACCGAGCACTATGCATATTGTTGAATGAAAGGACTTTTTTGATGTTTCAACATATCCCCCCATACGCAGGCGATCCAATTCTCTCTTTAATGGAACAGTTCAATGCTGATACTCGTTCTGAAAAAGTAAACTTGAGTATTGGTCTTTATTATAACGAAGACAGCATTGTTCCTCAGTTAGAGACCATTATCGAGGCGCAAAAGCGTATTGAGCCTAAGAACGGTAAAACCAAACTTTATTTGCCAATGGAAGGCTTCAAACCTTACCGTGAAGCAATTCAAGCACTTTTATTTGGTGCAAACAGCCCAGCAGTTAAAGCTGGCCGTGCTGTAACCATCCAAACACTTGGTGGTTCAGGTGCATTAAAAGTTGGTGCAGATTTCTTAAAAACTTATTTCCCAAATTCAGACGTTTGGGTAAGCCAACCAACTTGGGATAACCACGTTGCGATTTTCAATGGCGCTGGCATCAAAACTCATTTCTACCCATATTTCGACAACGAAACTCGTGGTGTAGATTTTGACGGTATGTTGTCCACACTTAAAACTTTGCCTGAGCAAAGCATTGTGTTATTGCACCCATGCTGCCATAACCCAACTGGTGCTGACTTAAACCCAGCGCAATGGGATCAAGTAATTGCAATATTAAAAGACCGTAACCTTATTCCATTCCTAGACATCGCTTACCAAGGTTTTGGTGACGGTATGGAAGAAGATGCGTATGCAATCCGTGCTTTAGACCAAGCGGGTCTAAACTTCATTGTGAGCAACTCGTTCTCTAAAATCTTCTCTTTATATGGCGAGCGCGTTGGCGGCTTAACTTTCGTATGTGACGATGCAGAAGCTGCTCAGTGCACATTCGGTCAGTTAAAAGCGACTGTACGTCGTATTTACTCTAGCCCTCCTACAACAGGTGCTTGGTTAGTTGATGAAGTGTTAAATGACGCTGAACTTAACCAACAATGGCAAGGTGAAGTGAAAGAGATGCGTGAGCGTATTATTAAAATGCGTAGCATCTTGAAAGATGAACTTACTAAAGCATTACCAGACCGTGACTTTAGCTACCTTGTAAACCAAAAAGGTATGTTCAGCTACACAGGTCTAACTGCTGAGCAAGTTGATATCTTACGTGAAGAATATGCAATCTACTTAGTACGTAGTGGCCGTATTTGTGTAGCAGGCTTAAACATGAACAATGTTTACACTGTTGCTAAAGCAGTTGCAGAAGTGCTTGCTAAATCAACAGAAGCGGCATAATACATCTATAAAAAAAGGCGCTTCGGCGCCTTTTTTTATGTATCGATATTAAGATTTAGCTTTGCCCCAATATTTCAGTTTTGAGGTATGCCCAATCCCTACATTAAAACTATTGGTTGGGTCGAGTTTTTGATAGAAATTGGCCAATGCAGGTTTGGCAATGTAAAGATGCCCGACATTATGTTCTGCTGGATATTCAGCACGGCGCGCGTCCAACAACTTCCACATTTGATGTTCCATTTCTAAAGGGTCATGGCCCTTTTTAAGAATATAGTCCTGATGGAACACATGACAAAAGAAATGCCCATAATAGAGTTTATGGATGATTTTATTTTCCATTTCGGTTGGCAGTTGCTCTACCCATTCGCGGTCATTACGACGTAACGCAATATCAAGCGCCACAATATCTTCAACTTCACTACGGTGTGTATCACGATAACGAATTGCCGCCCCTGCAATCGCAAAACGGTGTAAGAAAGCCTTTCGGCCTTCCTCTTCGCTACATACGAAATAGTGACCTGACTGATGCACTGCAAAATATTCTTTTAAAAACTGCTCGGTCTGAGCTTTTGAATTATTTTCAACACGCAGCACTAAATGATGCTCATAACGATCTCGATATTCGGTCATACGCTTAGGTAAATGACTCGGTAAAAAGAAGGTAATCGCTTGTAAAATATGATCCGTTAAGCCTTTGATTTTAAATCGTTCCAAGAAGCCATCGACTTTATCTTTCATCGCGAAAGCTTTTGGAACATTGGCTGTACCAAACTTTTCAATAAATAAGAACGTGTCTTTTCCGTACTTCTCACCAATCAGGTAAGCATCTCGGTGAATATATTCGCCTGCAATCGGCAGGCTTGGCAAAGAGGTCAGTAAGTAACGGCGAATGGCAGTTAAATCATCGGCATCATTAGTACCTATATAAAAGACATTGCTCTCTACTTTTTCATAAGTATCAAGGCGTACCGCAAACACACAAACTTTACCTGCCGAACCTGATGCTTCAAACAATCGTGACGGGTCTGCATTAAAACGAGCAGGCGTATCTTCATCGACCTGAGTCACGTCGTGCGCATAGCGATGGTCCGATGCCTGCTTTTCACTGTCATCTAAAATATCTACGGCTTGATATTGCTGCTTCTCTAAACGAGTCAAAATTTCTTCAGGAGTCGAACCTAAATTCACCCCTAAATGGTTCACTAGTTCTAACTGACCAGTAGCATTCACTTGAGCATATAATGCTAGTTCAGTATACGCGGGACCACGGCGTACCAAGGCACCACCAGAGTTATTACATACACCACCGAGTACCGAAGCACCAATACAAGATGAACCAATCACCGAATGAGGTTCACGATCATAGCCTTTTAAAATTTGCTCTAAATTATCTAAGGTCGCACCCGGTAAACAAATCACTTGCTTACCATCATGAATAACTTGTATGCCCTTTAATCGGCGCGTACTCATGACCAACACAGGACGGTCATAATCATCGCCATACGGGGTCGAACCACCAGTGAGTCCTGTATTTGCTGCTTGCATAATGACAATACAATCTGCCTCAATTGCTGCCTGCAAGACCTGCCATTGCTTTAGCAAGGTACCCGGCACCACCACAGCAAGTACTTTCCCCTCACCAAAACGACGACCTTGACGATATTGACGCGTACTTTGGTCATCGGTCAAAACATAAGAACGCCCTACAATATTTTGTAAGCGTTCGATCACTGCTTGAGGAGAAAATGTTTGCATGATGGTTTCCTTTTGGTCATCCATTTATAAAATTAGACCAACACGACGGGATCTTACCGTTTGTAATTTATAATTTAATTAGCTCATTCTCTAATTCGAATCAGCCCTATATTTACTATCGTGGTTGGCGGCAGGGATGCCGCCTGTTGAGCAACTGTACAAGGAAGTACGGTTTGCTCAACAAAAGGTTTTTGGTTACTTTTGACCTTTCAAAAGTGACAAATGCCTATATGTAAAACATTAGCAAATCACCAAATTCTGAGGCTGTGCTTATTGCTTCACTTAAAAAGTTATTTCTTAAAAACCTTGTTTCATCGCTTGCACTAAACAATCCGCATTAATATCCGAAATCGACTTAGCACCCGTAAGCGTCATCGCAACACGCATTTCTTTATCAATCAAATCAAGCAAGTTTGAAACCCCTTGCCCACCTGCTGCTGCCAAGGCATAAACAAATGCACGGCCAAGTAAAACCGTATCGGCACCGAGCGCCAACATACGCACCACATCTAGACCATTACGAATGCCTGAGTCAGCCAAAATCGCTAAGTCACCTTTAACGGCATCGGCAATTGCAGGCAACGCACGAGCAGACGACATTACACCATCTAACTGACGACCACCGTGATTCGATACCACAATCCCATCTGCACCAAAACGTACAGCATCTTTGGCATCTTCAGGGTCTAAAATACCTTTAATGACCATTGGGCCATCCCAAAACTCACGGATCCACTCAAGGTCTTTCCAGGAAATCGATGGGTCAAAGTTCGAACCTAACCAGCCAATATAGTCTTCAAGACCTGTCGGTTTACCTAAATATTTAGAGATATTTCCCAAGTCGTGCGGACGGCCCATTAAACCGACATTCCATGACCAATGCGGATGAAACATAGACTGCATATAACGGCGCATCACAGCATTTGGTCCACTCATCCCCGAATGGGCATCACGGTAACGCGCACCCGGTACAGGCATATCTACAGTAAATACAAGTGTTGAACAACCAGCTACTTTTGCACGTTCCAAAGCATTACGCATAAATCCACGGTCACGTAATACATAAAGCTGAAACCACATTGGACGATTAATTGCAGGTGCAACTTCTTCAATCGGACACACTGAAACCGTTGAAAGTGTAAATGGAATGCCCTTCTTGTCGGCTGCCATCGCTGCCTGCACTTCACCACGGCGTGCATACATACCTGTTAAACCTACAGGTGCCAAGGCAACTGGCATCGACAGCGTTTCATTAAACAGTTTTGTCTCTAAACTCAACGCGGACATGTCATTGAGCACACGTTGACGCAATGCAATTTCTGACAAATCTTGTACGTTACGCTTTAAGGTATATTCCGAATACGCTCCACCATCAATGTAATGAAATAAAAATGGAGGTAAGCGACGTTGTGCCGCAGCACGATAATCATTGCCAGAAGAAATAATCATTTTGAATCAACTCTATTTAAACGATTTGCACGTTTCTGGCGAGCTTCGTCTTCATCCAGAGAACGCACATGATTAATCACAAATTCAATATGACCGCAGACAGCTTGGCGTGCGGCCTCGGGATCTTTACGATCAATAGCATCCATCACCTGAAAATGCTGCTCGCTGAGCAAGTCACCATTTACGGGGTCGTTATAAACTTTTTTACGTCCCAACAAGACGTTGTATTGCAGCAAATCAAACAGGCTACGCATCATTTGAATCAGCACCACATTGTGAGATGCTTCAGCAATCGCTAAGTGGAACTCAGCATCTGCCACCGCAGCCTGTGCTGAGTCACCCGCATTTTGATGGCGACCAATTTCATTAAAATAATGACGGATTTTGGCGCGATCTTCAGGCGTTGAACGTAATGCGGCATACCATGCCGTGCCACCCTCAAGCAATAACCGCGCCTCTTGCACATCAAAACGGTAGAGTGGATCTTCTTCAATCAGGTTGCTAATCGGGTTCACAATCAGTTGCTGTGGCCACTGTTCAGGTAACTGCTGAATATAAGTCCCATCGCCGCGGCGACTACTGAGCACTCCTTGACTATTGAGCTGTTGAATTGCCTCACGCAAAGACGGACGAGAAACCCCTAAGCTAGTTGCAAGCTGGCGCTCGGCTGGCAAGCGGTCACCTTTTTTCATGTGCCGCTCTTCAATTAATGCCTGCAATTTCATGACCACTTGATCGGAGATTCTCATCGCGTTTCCTTCACTGGAGTTATGGAATCATCCACGGCACCAGATAAGCCTGAACCGTAATAATGATGCCAACAAAGACAGTGAATATGATGCTATGTTTTACCGTGAAACGGAACAAGTCAGACTCTTTTCCAACTAAGCCCACCGCTGCACAAGCAATGGCAATCGACTGCGGAGAAATCATCTTCCCTGTTACGCCACCACTGGTATTAGCAGCCACCAATAACACTTCGGGAATACCAATTTGCTGCGCTGTGGTCGCCTGTAGAGCCGAGAACAAAGCGTTTGAAGAGGTATCTGAACCCGTAAGGAATACACCAAGCCAGCCCAAAAATGGTGAGAAGAAAGTAAACGCATGACCCGTATGCGATAGAGCCAAAGCCAATGTTGCAGATAAACCTGAATAGTTCGCAATAAAAGCAAATGCCAACACCATACCAATTGAATAAATCGGTGTTTTCAGCTCATTGAGTGTTTCACCAAAGGTCGTTACAGCTTCACTTGCTTTCATTTTTAAGAAAATAGCAGTGATGATTGCAGCAATAAAAATTGCAGTACCTGTTGCAGAGAACCAGTCAAACTTATAAATCGCTTCGTATGGCTTCATCTCTGCCACAATTGGCGGCATTTTTTCGACCAATTTATGCAAATACGGTACTTCTAATTTAAAAATCCAGTGCTCAAGAGCACCATCTTTTGCAAATAATGCTTTAAATGGCTTAACACTCCAGATGGTGACCATCACCGTTAAGATGGCAAATGGAGACCATGCCTTTACAATTTTGCTAATGCTATAACGTTGAACCGTAGTAGGTTGCTGAGTCAAAGTCTGACCCACTTCAGGTTCAAAACGGAAAATATGTTTTGGTTTCCAAACCCGAAACAATAAAGTTAAGCTCACCAATGAAGCAATTGCTGCGGTAATGTCTGGTAACTCAGGGCCAATAAAGTTAGATGTAAGATATTGGGCAATCGCAAAAGCGCCACCACCGACCAATACCGCAGGCCAAGTTTCCTTAACACCACGCCAGCCATCCATAATCGCCATGATCCAGAACAGCACAATAATGACTAAAAATGGCAACTGACGGCCAACCATTTGGCTAATTTCCATAGTGTCTACACCGGAAACCTGCCCCGCCACAATAATTGGAATACCCATTGCACCAAATGCCACTGGCGCTGTATTTACAATTAAACATAAACCAGCAGCGTAAAGTGGTTTAAACCCTAAACCGACAAGCAGTGCAGCGGTAATTGCTACAGGAGCACCAAAACCCGCCGCCCCTTCAAGGAAAGTACCAAATGCAAAACCAACCAATAGCATTTGCAGACGCTGGTCTTCGGTAATCGACAAAATGCTTGAACGAATAATTTCAAACTGACCTGTTTTTACCGAAATTTTGTATAGAAAAACTGCCCCAATAATGATCCATGAAATTGGCCATAGACCGTAGAAGAAACCGTAAATGATTGACGCAAAGGCCATTTGACCCGGCATTTGATAGAAAAAGAGAGCAATCAATAATGCAATAATGACTGTGCCCGTACCCGCGATACTGCCTTTTAAACGAAAAACAGCCAATGCCAAAAAGAAGAAAATAATCGGGATTAATGCAACCGCACTGGACAGCCAAATATTATTTAAAGGGTCATAAAGTTGTTGCCACATATTGAGCATTGTCATCTCCTTGAAATGCCGGGGCGAATTTTTGTACCTTAAATTCTTAAACATTCAACACAATTGGTATTACCAATTAAAAATTAAGTGCAAATGTTGTTCCTTAAACCAGAGGAGACATCATAAATGCAGATATTAGTAAGATCAATCATTAAATAACCATCACAATTGGTAAGACCAATAGTGCCAAGTAAAATCAAGAAATTTCTAATTTATAAATTTATTTATTAGACTAAAGTCGTAAAAATCTTTCTTATAAATTTAGATATGAACTACAAAAATGAAGTGGAAAATTTGAATATAAAAACTATAAACATACCTGTTTCATGATCTATGTATAATGTGCACACAACTCAAACCACATGTATTGAATTGAATAATGACTACTTTAACGTGTTTTAAAGCTTATGATATCCGAGGCAAACTCGGCACCGAATTGAATGAAGAAATCGCCTATAAAATTGGCCGCGCTTACGGACAAATCTATAAACCAAAGACTGTGGTTGTAGGTTGTGATATTCGTCTAAGCAGTGAGGCTTTAAAACAAGCGACCATCCGCGGGTTAAATGATGCGGGAGTGAATGTGCTTGATTTAGGCATGACGGGTACTGAAGAAGTTTACTTCGCCGCTTTCCATTTAGATGTACAAGGTGGTATCGAAGTTACTGCAAGTCATAACCCAATGGATTATAACGGTATGAAATTGGTTCGAGAAAACGCTCGTCCAATTAGTGCCGATACTGGTTTAAAAGAAATTCAGGCTTTAGCAGAGACCAATAACTTTGAAGAAGTTAGTCAAAAAGGTATAACTCAAAGCTATAACATTTTGCCTGAGTTCGTTGACCATCTACTGACTTATATTGAACCTGCAAAAATCCGTCCATTAAAGTTAGTGGTAAACGCGGGTAATGGTGCAGCTGGTCATGTCATTGATGCTATTGAAGAAAAATTTAAAGCGCTTAACGTGCCTGTTGAATTTATTAAAATTCACCATGAAGCAGATGGTACTTTCCCAAATGGCATCCCTAACCCAATTTTAATTGAAAATCGGGACAGTACCCGTAATGCTGTAATTGAGCATAAAGCGGATATGGGAATTGCCTGGGACGGCGACTTCGACCGCTGTTTCTTGTTTGATGAAAAAGGTCAGTTCATTGAAGGTTACTATATTGTTGGTCTATTGGCTCAAGCTTTCTTGATTAAGCAATCAGGTGAGAAAATTGTGCACGACCCACGTTTAGTGTGGAACACATTTGATATCATAGAAGAATACAAAGGTGTTGCCGTCCAGTCAAAATCTGGCCATGCATTTATTAAAGACGTTATGCGTGAACACAATGCTGTATATGGCGGTGAAATGAGTGCCCATCACTATTTCCGTGACTTTGCTTACTGCGACAGCGGCATGATTCCTTGGTTACTCACCGTTGCCCTACTCTCTGAAACAGGACAATCTCTTTCAACCCTAGTTGAAAATATGATTACCAAGTTTCCTTGCAGTGGTGAAATCAACTTTAAAGTGGCTGATACACAGATCACCATTCAAAAGATTTTCGATTTCTATGCCGAGCAAAATCCACAAATTGACCGTACTGATGGTGTAAGTCTAGACTTTGGTGCATGGCGCTTTAATGTCCGTGCTTCAAACACTGAACCTTTACTACGTCTCAACATTGAAAGCCGTGCAGACCGCCAAGCTCAGCCAATGCAACATTATGTAGATGAGTTAACTGGATTGATTCAGAACTAATCAACAATAAAAAAAAGGAGCGATTTGCTCCTTTTTTTTATTTACTTATTTATACCCTGTAGGATTCTGCTTCTGCCAATTCCAGCTATCCTTAAGCATATCTTCTAAATCATATTGTGGTTGCCAACCTAGCTCAGCAACTGCACGAGCGTTATCGGCAAAAGATGTTGCTACATCGCCAGCTCGACGTGGTGCAAACTCAAAAGCAACAGGCACACCATTAACTTGCTCAAATGTATTTTTAACTTGCAAAACTGATGAACCATTACCTGTACCAATATTCCATGGCCTGCAACCTGTCGCTTCTAATCGATTATTTAGAGCACATAAATGTGCATTCGCTAAATCGACTACATGGATATAGTCACGTACCCCAGTCCCATCTACAGTATTGTAGTCGTTACCATAAATAGATAGCTTCTCACGGCGTCCCACAGCAACTTGAGTCACATATGGCATTAAATTATTTGGAATACCTTGTGGATCTTCACCAATACGGCCACTCTTATGTGCACCAACTGGGTTAAAATAGCGTAGTAATGCAATTGACCACTCTGGATTAGATGCTGACAACTTTTGTAATAATTGCTCAACAATCAGTTTAGTATAGCCATAGTTATTACTTGGCATACCTGTTGGCATATCTTCGTTTAATGGAGATATATTGGCCTCGTCATATACTGTCGCAGAGGAACTAAACACAAGCGTATAGACACCTGCCTTTTCCATCGACTTAACGAGTTGAATACTACCAGCAATATTATTATCAAAATAAATCAGCGGTTTTTCCTGACTTTCACCTACTGCTTTTAAACCTGCGAAGTGAATTACCGCATCAATTGCATGATCCTGAAACACGCGATCAAGTTCATTTGCATTACGAATATCGCCCTGAACAAAAGCCAAACTCTTTTGTGTGATATCTTGGACTCTCGTTAATGACTCTTCAGAACTGTTTGATAGATTGTCAAAAACAATAACTTCATGGCCAGCATTTAAAAGCTCTACACAGGTGTGTGAACCAATATAACCAGCACCACCAGTAACTAGGATTTTAGCCATCTACTTTTCCTAATAATATTTTAATTAATCCACGTGTTGAGGCATCTAATGATGAAAGATCATTTTGAACCCCATTTAAAATAGGTAATAGCTGATCAGCAATCTGTTTGCCTTTTTCGACACCCCATTGATCAAACGGGTTAATATTCCAAATTACAGACTGCACAAAAACTTTATGCTCATATAAAGCAATTAACATTCCCAAACTATATGGATTCAACTCTTTCAATAATAGGGTTGAACTCGGTTGGTTACCTTCATATTGCTTGTAAATCGGCAGTTTTTCCAATTCAGTTGAGTCTAAAGCGTCATTACCAAAGGCCAATAATCTTGATTGGGCCAAACAATTTGATAATGCAAGATGATGCTGCTCGACTAAAGCCTCTGCATTTTCAACATAGGTAAAATGGTCAGCGTTATAGCGTTGGACTGGCGCAATAAAATCACAGCTGACTGCTTGAGTTCCTTGGTGTAATAACTGATAGAAGGCATGTTGAGCATTTGGTCCAACTTCACCCCATACAATTGGGCATGTATCGAGTTCGACTTTTTGACCGTCACGTTGTACCGATTTACCATTAGATTCCATTTCAAGCTGCTGTAAATAAGCAGCGAAATACTTTAATCGGCCATCATAAGGCAATACGGCATGAGTTTGAATATTTAAAAAATTATTATTCCAAACGCCTAATAATCCCATTAAAACAGGAATATTTTGCTCATAACTTGTATTTTGAAAATGTTCATCTACTGCATGAGCACCAGCTAAGAGTTGCTGAAAACCTTCAACCCCGATACTCAACGCAATAGGTAACCCAATGCATGACCACAATGAGTAACGACCACCTACCCAGTCCCAAAGCAGTAATTGATTTTCTGGGGCAATTCCCCATTCAGTCATTTTATCCGCTTTTGTAGATACGCCAACAAAATGACTTTTTAAAACTCGAGCATGTTTTCCTAAAGTCTTTTCAAGCCACTGTCGTACTGTTTGGGCATTTGATAAAGTATCAATCGTTCCAAAAGATTTTGAAGAAATAATAAATAGGGTTGTTTCTGGACGAAGTTGGTGGAGTAACTCCGACAACTGACTACCATCCATGGTCGATACAAAGTGAACATTTAAAGGTTTAGCTGTTTTCACTTTAAAATCTGACAACGCATGCGTGACCATTTGTGGCCCTAAATCAGAACCACCCACACCAATGTTCACAACATCTTGAATCACTTCACCGGTTGCACCACGATATTGACCAGCATGAATCTTTTCTACTAAAGCATACATACGTTGTAACTGGCTATGGACTTGTGCTGTTAATTCCGGAAACTTCGAATAGTCAGCTGGCAAGCGTAGTGCCCAATGCATTGCTGCACGTTGCTCTGTACAATTTACTTTGTCTTGTGAAAAAAGACGTTCAATCCATTGATTTAATTGTTTAGTTTTCGCAAGAGCAGTCAATTGTTCCAAAATGTCTTTAGTCACACGATGCTTACTATAATCAAAAACTAATGGATCAAATTTTATAGAATATTGTTGAAAGCGATCTGGTTCTGAAGCGAACAATTCTTTTATGTGTAACTTTGAATTTTTCTCACCCATTAACTGTAATTTTAGTAAAGGTGAAACCAACTCTTTAGGAAATTTCTCGATAGATTTACTCATAAACGACCTACTCCTTCATAAGCAAAGCCCTTAGCCTTTACATATGCTGGGTCATAAATATTACGCCCATCCAAAATTAAAGGATGTTGCATCAATTGTTGTAACTGCTTAAAGTCAGGACTCCAGTACTGTTTCCATGCGGTAACCAAACATAAGGCATGTGCGTCTCGAGCAGCCTCATATTGATCAGTACACAGTACTAAATCCTTACGGTCACCATATGTAGCGGCAATTTCATCTAATGCTTGAGGATCATGTAAACGTACTGTTACACCTTGCGCCCACAATGCAGCTAATAAAATATGAATAGGCGAATTATGTATGCTTGAGGTATTTTCTTTGAAGGATGCACCCCAAATAGCCACGGTTTTACCATTCAAATTACAATGATAATAATTCCACAGCTTACGGAATAAAATTTCTTTTTGTTGTTCGTTAATCGCCCATACCTGCTCTAACAGTCGACTTTTCGCCCCAGTTTCAGAAACAGTACTCGAAAGGGTTAAAATATCATGCGAAAAATTTTCACCACCAAAACCAACTCCAGCGGACAAGTAAGCCGCACCAATACGTGTATCAGCCGCAATACCATGCTTTACATTGGCGATATCAATACCGAGTTTCTCTGCCACCATAGCTAAGTCATTCATATAACTAATGCGGGTCGCCAACATGCCAGAAATACTCAGTTTAGTAAACTCAGCATCCAAGATCGGCATAAATAAGTATTGATAACTAAAACGAAAAAATGGGCGTAACAACTCTTGCATTGTATCCCGTGCATAATTGGACTCAACACCAACAATGACATGCTTTACATTCAATACGCTATTAATGGCATTCCCCTCTTGTATTACATCAGGGAAATAGACCCACTCGTCTTTTGGTAAATATTGTTTTAACTGATCAGTTCCATGCAAGCCAAATGTAGAACCATTTACCATTAAACGAGGATGAACAATAGGACGTTGACTTAACTTCTCAACTGTATTTAAAGCAAGCTGAATTTGTGTAGGGCTAAAACAGAATAAATAAACCTCAACATCAAGAGGAATAGCAGAAAAAGGACTTTCTTGTAGAAAACCCGATCTTCTTTGTTTATTTAAATAGTTATTAACTTCTTGATCTTGATAGGAAAGTACAGAAATATTTTCTTCGCAGGTGACACTTGTGCACCAATAAATCTGATTGCCATATTCAGCTAGTAATGCTGCCATTACACCAGCGTGTAAGGTGGTTCCAAACACTGCGATTTTCATTGCACACCTGATTTTTTAATATTCTATAGATTTCTCTTCCCATTAAGGGAAGAGAATATATGGACTGTTTATTATATTCAGCAGTTTTTACAAATACTTAAGTAGAACTACACAATACTACAACTTAAGCTCTTGAATTAACTGTTTAAATTCCGCCCCTAATTTAGGATGTTGAATTCCATAATGTAATACAGCTTTTAAATAACCAAGCTTACTACCGCAGTCAAAAGTTTGGCCTTGCATACGATAGGCTTCAACAATATCTGTTTCTTGTAACATCGCAATCGCATCTGTTAACTGAATTTCATTACCTGCACCTTTTGGCGTGTTTTCCAAAAGGTGCATAATTTTTGCAGGTAATATATAGCGACCCACCACAGAAAGATTAGAAGGTGCAGAGCCAACTGCTGGTTTTTCAACAATGCCTTGCATAGCAATACTTTCACCCTCATTAGGGCTATGCGCTACATCTACAATCCCATATTGATCAACAAGGTTATCAGGTACGGCTTCTACCATAATCTGTGCTGCTTGAATTGCATCATAACGTGCAATCATACGGGTTAAATCATTTCGTCCCGAGTCGTCTTTCACCAACACATCTGGTAATAACACTGCAAAATCATCTTGACCAACAATACTCTTTGCACATAAAACTGCATGCCCTAAACCCAACGGCTGAGGTTGTCTTACACTTACAACGCTCACATGAGGGGGAACAATTTGGGTAATTTCTGCAAGTAAATCAAATTTCTTTTTTTGCTCTAATGTTGTTTCTAATTCAAAGTTTCGATCAAAATAATTTTCAATTGACGCTTTTGAAGAGTGAGTTACCAAAATAATTTGTTCAATTCCTGCTTCAACTGCCTCACGCACTACATATTCAATGGCTGGACGGTCAACAACAGTCACCATTTCCTTTGGAATTGACTTACTTGCTGGTAAAAAACGTGTGCCTAAACCGGCTACCGGTAAAACTGCTTTTTTGATCATAACAAAGATTTCAAGATACAAAATTTACTTTACAGAAGAATCAACATTTTCTGGAGCATCATTACCTTTAAATAAAGATGGTCCAACATGTCCTGGCGCGTTAATGCCTTCACGTTTAGTCATCACTTTGACTGTTTTAAACATAATTTTAAAGTCAACCCAAACGTTGTGGTTATCTACATACCATACATCACACTTAAATCGCTCTTCATAGTCGAGTTCATTACGGCCACTTACCTGAGCCAAACCTGTCATTCCTGGACGCACTTCTAAACGACGCGCCTGCTCTGGTGAATATAATGCAACAAAGTCTTTAAGCATTGGACGAGGTCCAACTACACTCATGTCACCTTTAAGCACATTGATCAATTGCGGCATTTCATCTAGGCTCGTAGAACGCAATTTTTGACCAAATGGAGTTATACGTGCCTCATCTGGCAACGGGTTTCCTTCTGCATCAAAAGCGTCCTTCATCGAACGGAACTTAATCATTTTAAATAATTTTCCGTCCTTTCCTGGTCTTTCTTGGTAGAAGAATATTGGTGAACCTAAATTTTTACGGACTTTATAAGCAACTATCAGAAATATTGGCGACAGAACAGTTAAAGCTATTAAAGAAATGACTATGTCTACTAAACGCTTCATATTTTCATTCACTCATTTTTTAATATCTTTACGAAGAAAGGTATTATAAATTGTACCTAATAAATTCGCTGGTAACAGTCTAAACGCAGACCGTACCAGAAACAGCATGTTAGCATATAGAGGATTTTGTAACTTTAGTTGTTTTTTTAAATCTAGTAACTGTTTTTCACTTTTAATATATTCGAAACCTTTACGACGTGCATGCATGCCATTACCAACACGAGCATATAAAAGTACATCTGGAAGATTTGCAACTTGATAGCCATTGCCAATCACACGTAGCCACAAATTGTAGTCTTCCATGAATAAATGGTGCTGGTAACCACCTAACTCTAAGATTATATCTCGCTTATAAGCTACTGTCATATGATTAAAAGGACAACGTTTTTGAGCAAATTTTTTGATTTCGTCATAGGTTATAGGTACAGCTTTTAAAACTGTTGCATCAGAAATGTCCTGATCAAACTCCATCACTTGCCCACTAAATAAAACAACCTCAGCATTCTGTTTTATAAAAACAATCTGTTTTTCAAAACGATCAGGAGTACAGATATCATCCGTATCCATACGGAAAACCCATTCATAACTGCACTGTTTCAAACCTTCATTTAATGCTTTTCCAAGACCAACATTTTGAGGTAGTGCAACTACTTTTAAATAATCTCCAATCTTTAACTGCCACTTTTGTACACATGCGTTAAGCTCATCGCCAACTGGACCATCTAAAACTAATACAATTTCGCTAGGTTTTAAGTTTTGCTTATTCCAAATACTTTCAAAACATTTTTCCAGATATTCAGGCTTTTCTTTATGATATAAAGACATCAATACTGAAAAGTAAAAATCATTAACCATATATCACACCTTATGATGTTTTTCCCGCATAGATAGGACTATTAAGAATAGTATTATGAGAAGAAATAAAAGATATTTAAAAGTAAATAATTGATAGTTAGTAGCGGATACAATAATAATTTGCATAGTATACATTAATCTAAAAACAAGCAGGACAACAATTAGATTATTAGATTTAATAGAACTAACAAATAGCCAAGTAAAAATAGCTAAAACAAACCCATATATAAAGTTTAATAATCCACCAAAAAAATACCCAAAAAAATATACATGATTAAAAATTCCAATCGATGTAAAAGTACTCCCTGTTTCAAACAAACTTTCAGCAATATATGTAGGTGCAAACTGATACATGAAGAAATATGGACCTACGGACTTAGAATCAGCCCCAAAACCGAAGTAATGGATTAAGGTTGTGTATATGTCGCGTGGGAAAACAGATGAATTTATGTCAATAATCCACCACATTTGTGGCTGTAAACTAACCCTTGTAAAAAAGCGCTCAGAAGTTGAAATATCATCTAAACTTTGGAAACCTAGAAATATTCCCACTACAACGAAGGTAAAAATAAAACCCAAACCAACTATAACTTTTTTATTAAGAAGTTTAACAGAATCCTTATTAAGAACAATTAGAGGAGTAAAGAATAAAAATAATGTTGTTATTATCCCAGTAAACCGCACCCCTGCGCAAAAAAGTACAAAAATAGAAAAAAGCATTAAATTCAAATAAAATTTTGATTTATTCTTATAAAATAAATAACCTAATCCAAGATTAAATTGTATTATAGCATTCACTATTGTAGCTCCCCAACTAGGTGCATAAGAAGCCCAATAATTCTGCCTGTGTAAACTCATTGAAAAAGGAAAGCCATAAATCAAAAAAATACCTAACAATATTAAAAAGCTTATAAAAACTATAGCTATGAATGATCGTTCTATCAGAAAATTAGAATAAGGATCAAACTTAAAAAAACTAACTTTTTTAATATATTTATCTAGATAAGAATAGCCATAAAAGAGTCCGCTAAATAACAGAAATACTTGCATCGAAGCTCGAGTTGGCAAACCAGTTTTGTAAGTAACTTCTTGAATTTCAGTCAAAAAAATCCCATGCTCTAAAATTATAGAAATACAAACAGTGGTTAAAACAGTTAAGGAAAAATAAATATTAGATAAGAAAGGAACTTTAAATCTTTTAACAGCAATAATAAACCAAAAAACTAGAATAATTATTGATATATAATCAATATAGATACGCCCTATTGGCATCTCATTAGAAATAACAATATTAATTCCTAATAAAATAAAAGTTAGAATGGATATGATTAGCAGATTCATATTGTCATCTTTTCTTCAATGTTTAATGCAAGCTGATCAAAAAAATATTTGTTATCTTCATAATCAACTATATTAAAATTAAGTAATCCTTCATAAGTTACGCGTCTATAAGCAACAATATCTGCCGCATTTTCTATAAACTCAGTAGGTTTTCCTAAATAAGATCTAAGGCTATCAAAATTTTCTAGACGGATAACATTAGAAAAATTCTGATAAAAAACATTACCCAATAAATATACTGGCTTACCCAAGATAAGAGCCTCATAACCAGCAGTACTATTAACCGTTATCACACCAGCAGAGTATTTTATTAAATCTTTAATATTATATTCTGCGGGAATTAACCTGACTGCAGGTAATGCTGAAATTTTTCTATAAAATTCATCTGAGTTTAAACCGATTGCACTTCTATGATCTTTTACATACAAATATTGCCCAAATGGCAAATTATTAGAAATATTTAATATATTGTGATATTCATTTGTATATTGCGGAGCCAATACCGACGTTGATGATTCAGGATGATAGTGCATAGGATAAACATAGAACTTATGCTGCTGTTTAACCTCATTAACCTCATCTATTTTCAGAAAGTATTTTTTTGTTTTTTTATGATTTAATCTTCTATTTACAGCAACTTTCACGGCCGACAAAACCCTCAAAAATAGAAGCCCACTAGCATAATCTGATTTTGCTCCATATTTAATATCAGCTTTTATAGACCTAATGATTTTATAAAAAATATTAGAACTCAGCTTATTCAACAAAGAAACATTATCTAACCCATTTTGTTTCATATAGTCGGGTTCAATTTTGTTAATATTAGATTTATAATCTTCATACCAATTTATTTCTTCTTCTGTAAGCGGCTTTTCCTTCACCAATTCTAAATCTACCAATAAATCATCAATAATAGAAGTTTGAATTTCATAGCGCCCAGGTATACGTGATGCAATTAAACCAAAATACTTTTTCCCTAATGTTTGAGCTACTCTATATGCTGAGTACTCAAAACTATTGGAAATATTTTCATACAACACGAGATCAATATTTCTTTCTGTTATAATCTTATAAAAAAAACTATCCATCTTTTTACGGATTTTTACCCACTCTTCAGCATCTTTTTCTAAATTATAACCATGAGTTAAAAATCGATCAAAATCTGAATAAAAATATTCCCCCCAAGTACAATCAAAAAGAAATTCATCATTAGACTGCAAATTTTCTTCTTGATTAGTTTTAAAAAAAACATCAAAAAAATAGCTCTTAGATGACTCATCTATTTCAGGGATAGGAAATAAAATTTTATTTTTTTCAGTGTCATACGCATAATATACACTATGACCTAAATCTACCAATGATTTAGCAACATTATAGAAAAAATATTTATAATTTTTCGCTGGGTTAACTAGAATAAGAATGTTCATATTTCTTTAACAATCTCCAAGAATAGATATATTTCGACAAAAACAAGAAAGAGAATGAAACTAATAATGCAATAAATATCCCATAATCTTCCTGCAATAATCCAATCAGACTAAAACAAAGTAAAAGAAAGATAACCAAACTAGATATTTGAGTTACAATAATAGGTTTATCTGCATCCAAGGCATATAGAATATAATGAGGGATCATGCTAAAAGCATATAAAACCTGCACTAACATTAATAAATAAAAGTAATTTAGATAAGAATTAAAAATGTCTTTTCCAATTAATCTTAACAACAAATCAATAAAAACATATGCGCTCAGATTAATCAAAATCAGTAAAGAAGCTACTTTTTTATATAGTTTTTTTATAAGCTCTCTATGCTTATTATTTCGTGTATTCATTGACCTCACCAGCTCAGGGTAATCAAATGAAAAAACCGCTGCATCCATAAAACTCATTGTTGCAGCAGCTAACGAAGCAAAAAAGACATATGCCGCTAAAATATTAGCATCATAAAAATATTCTAGTATGTAACGATCACCAGTAAATATTGCACGTACAGCCAAAGTACCGAGCATAAAAGGCAAACAAATTTTTAGCCCCTTCCAGATCCAACTCCAATTCACTTGTTGAAATAGATAAAGACGAACCTGCTCTCTATAAAGTAGAATTATGCTCAATAAGAAACATAATATTTCAGCCACTATCCAGACATTCAAAACATCCATTAAGGTTAAATGGACATGTAAAAAATGCAGGAGAATTATAATAAAACTCCAACCACCAGAACGTACAAATAGCAACAAATTAGAACTAATTGGTTTTTTCAACACAATTAGCAAACGTGTAAACTCTTGATTTAAATGCTCTAGTATAATTAGCCCATAAAATGGAATAAGGTATTCCAGTGACAAAAAATCTTTAAAGAAAATAATAGACAAAGTAGGTAAAGCAAATAGATAAGCAAAACATAATAGTTGTGCATGACTACTCACAATTTTATTTCTTTGAATATCTGAGCTTTTCAGTAATTCCCGATTGCTGTAAACATAAAAATCAAGCCCGATAAAATACATAGCAAAATTAATTGTCGCAGCAATCAGCCCATATAACCCTAGCTCTGCAACTGTTAGAAATTTAGCCAGAAAAACAATTAAAATAAATTTACTGGCTAAATTTAACCCTCGTACTGCTAGATTAAATATGGATAACAAATGTTTTTTCATCTATCAATACAATCAAAACTTGTAGCTATATTTTTTGAAATATCTTGATTGACTCTTTTTCCTATAAGCTCATCATAAAATTTAGGTGGTAGACCATAGCCTGGACGTACACTACGGATGCTAGACTCATCAATCACATCCCCCGCTTTTAAGTCTTTTACAAAGTAAAGCGAACGTCTAAATTGAGCATTACCTTGTTCGCTCGACTTTCTTCCATAATCAACACGACCAAGCGCTTGCCATGCAGTTTTCGCACCTTGGCATAACTGCTGTAGTTCTTTAGGCTCTAAAGAGAAACTATCATCTGGTCCGCCACCATTACGATCAAGCGTAAAATGTTTTTCAATTAAACATGCACCTAATGCTACTGCAGTAATTGCAGTTGTGTTATCTAAAGTATGGTCAGACAATCCAATTGGAACATCAAATGATTTCGCCATATCAACCATAGTGAGCAAATTATAATCTTCTGCAGGTGCAGGATAACCACTCACACAATGTAAAACCACAAGCTCTTTACATCCACCATCATAAGCAGCCTGTATCGCTTCACCAATTTCTTCTTTATCTGCCATACCAGTTGAAATAATCATTGGTTTACCAGTCGAAGCTACATATTTAATGAGTGGTAAGTCAACCGCTTCAAAAGAAGCAATTTTATATGCGGGAGCATTAAGATCTTCAAGCAAATCAACTGCTGTACGGTCAAATGGTGAACTAAAAATGGTAATATCTAAAGCACGAGCATGTTCAAAAAGAGGTTTATGCCATTCCCATGGCATTTGTGCTTTTTGGTAGAGTTCATATAAAGATTGACCATCCCATAAACCACCACGAATCATGAACTCTTCGTTTTGGCTATTAAGCGTAATAGTATCTGCACTATAGGTTTGCAGTTTAATCGCATCTGCACCGCAACGCTTTGCTTCTTCGATAATTTTTAAGGCTGTTTCTAAACTTCCGTTATGGTTTGCTGAAAGCTCAGCAATTACATAGGGTGGAAAGTCTGTACCAATATTACGGTTATTAATTGTAATTTTTTTGCTCATCTCATTTTTCCTCTAGCCATTCTTTTCGTAGCAAACCGAACTGATGTATATCAAATTCGCCACGTTCATCTTTGAAATGTTTTCTCAATAAACCTTCTTGAAAAAAGCCCATTTTTTTATGAAAACTTAATGATTTTTCATTGAAATCTAAAACTTGACCAAAAACTTTTTCAATCTTAAGCTGCCCAAATGCAAAATCTAATGCAGTACTGCCCAATAAATGCCCCATTCCTTTTTTAGCTTGAGGTTTTATATAAAATCCCCACTCATAAACTGAACTGTTTGGAAC
Organism: Acinetobacter sp. GRABPA_MV_2; assembly: GCF_056725885.1. NCBI lineage: Bacteria > Pseudomonadati > Pseudomonadota > Gammaproteobacteria > Moraxellales > Moraxellaceae > Acinetobacter > Acinetobacter sp. GRABPA_MV_2. The sequence continues at coordinate 42,077 of NZ_JBWZNA010000013.1, read as the reverse complement.
TGCAATAAATGAAACATAACCTTGAGGCTGCTGCTGATATTCAAAGATAAAAAACAATCGATCAGTTCTTTCTTTGTTACGCTCAAACCAAGCGAGGTGATCACTTAAAGCAATAACATCTGAATTGATCATCCATTTACGAATTTCATCATGATTACGCCATTGCAAAACCATTTCCAGATCATTTGCATTCAACGCTCTAAGCTGCGCATTCTTCTTATCTAACATGCATTAAACTCTTCGGAAAAAATAGTTTTCAATAACAAATCTGCACCTAAACCTTCTGTAATAGATAAAGCCTTTTGATGCATTGTGCTTAACTGCATTTGATTAAACTGTTCCAATGCCATTAACAATTTCTCGTTAAGCTCTGTTTGATCGAGAGAGACTGCCACACCCAAATCATGCAAATATTTTGCAATCATTTTTTGGTTATCTGCCATACAAATCATAATTGTTGGTAGTCCCAAACAGCATCGTTCCCAAGCTGTACTCCCTGCAGCACCAATCGCCAAATCATGTTCAGCCATTAAATCAGCCATATTATTAGCATTAATGAGAACCGTACTATGAAACGGGAGTTTTTTTGACAATTCCACAACCGACTCTTTCCAAGGCGCATTAATCCCCATCACGACCGTAACAGATAAATACTGTCGTTGTTGACTATGAGATAAAAGCTCTAACACTGTTCCTGTTAAGTTATCTTTATCTATTCCACCTAAATTTACTAAAATACGTAAATTTTCGTGATTATAAGATTTCGGATGTTGTTCTAACCATAATCTTTTTGTACGAAACTCCGGGCGTAATAAAGCGTAGCTTGGACCCGTTAAATAAAATCCTTTCCGTTTATTTAGTTTCGCATAGTCCTCAGGTGTATTGGCTAAACCACAATCTAAAATAATATTGGCATCATGTTGTCGATTCGCCAAATCATCAATTGCGACAATCCAATTAACCTGTTGGCGTACAATTTGTTGCCATACACTAGAAAGGCCGTAGTGATCGACGATCATCCAGTCTACGGGTTGTTCTTTCAAAATATCTAATGTTTCTTGAGCATCTTGTTGCTCGGTCACTCCTAACCAACGTTGATATTCTGACAAACTATCGGAATTGTTTAGAGCTGGTTCAGACAAAACATAGACCGTATAACCACGTTGGCGCACAAACGCAATCAGATTACCTTGATGTTGCCGACAAATAAAATAACTTTCATGCCCTTGTTTAACCAAGGCATCAGCAATGGTTAAACAACGAACTACATGGCCAGAGCCTATATGTAAAGAAGCATCAGCTCTAAAACAAAACTTCATCTTTATACATCTAGTAATAACTGTGCCATCAACTCTGCACGATGCCAATCTTCTGGAGTATCAATATCTTGCACTCGTGTTCTAGGTAGCTCTACAATCCGTGACTTATTTGAAAAAATTACAGATTTATTTAACCAAGCTTTTGCCGTTCCCCAATAAAACTGCCCAGCATCATGCCAAGCTTCTTCTAAATCTTGTGAGCGTTTACTAAAGTTTTCGGGCTGGAACATTTCAACGTTTCCATCCTGATTAAGCTTAATCGCCCTTTGAATTGGAAAAGCAAATGTTGTTGCACTAAAAGCATAATCTAATGGGTTATTTTTTAATAATTGTAAACCTGCTTGTAAATCATTAGCTTGTACAAACGGTGCTGTCGCATATAAACAACAGATATAGTCTGGCGATTGTCGCTGCAATTTAGAAAAAGCTTGAGTAGCATGCTGCATTACATCTGCGGTAGTTGCATAATCATCAGACAAATGTGCAGGACGCATAAAAGGTACTTTAGCCCCATACTCTATTGCAATATCTGCAATTTCTTTATCATCGGTGGAAACCCATACCTCATCAAAACAATTACTTTTGAGTGCGGCCTCAATTGACCACGCAATCATGGGCTTACCATAAAAGTCTTTAATGTTTTTCCGAGGAATTCTTTTACTTCCGCCCCGCGCAGGAATAACCGCCAGTTGCATTGTTATACCAACACCTCTTTTAATGTTTGGTAAACATGCTGAATTTGCTCATCAGTCAAATCAGGGAACATTGGTAAGCTAATAGCCGCTTCGTAATAAGCCTCAGCTTCAGGAAAATCCCCTTGCTTAAAACCAAGCTGCTCATAATAAGGTTGAGTATGTACCGGAATATAATGTACGTTGACACCAATACCTTTCTCTCGCAACGTTTCAAAGATTTCTTTACGCCCTTTGCTCAACTCATCAAGTTTTAAACGGATAACGTATAAATGTAATCCAGAGTATGTTTCTGGCAATTGATAAGGTGTAATTAAGGGTAAATCTTTTAATAATTCATTATATTTTTTTGCAATTTCATGTCGTTTAGCCACAAAAGCTTCTAGACGAGTCAATTGTGTAACACCCAGAGCTGCTTGTAACTCAGTCATACGGTAGTTATAACCCAACTCTACCTGCTGATAATACCATGGGCCTTCTGAAGGTTTAGTCATAAACTCAGGGTTACGAGTTACGCCATGGCTACGTAACAAATCAATTTTCTTGGCTAACTCTTCATTATTCGTAAGTGCCATTCCACCTTCAGCAGTCGTAATAATTTTGACAGGATGAAAGCTGAAGATCGTAATATCAGAATACTGATTAGAACCAATATAATTTTCTTTATATTTACCGCCAATTGCATGGGATGCATCTTCAATAATGCTAAAACCATACTCTTGAGAAAGTGCATAAATTTGTTCCATGTCACATGGCTGCCCACATAAATGTACAGGAACAACAATCTTCGGTAATTTATTATTTTGTTTTGCAACCTCTAGTTTTGCTTTTAAAGCATCAACTGAAAGGTTATACGTATCTGGATCAATATCAACAAAATCAACCTCAGCTTCACAATATAAAGCACAATTTGATGATGCAACGAAGGTAATAGGAGACGTCCAAAGAACATCTCCTTTTTTCAATCCCAATGCCAAACAAGCTACATGTAAAGCTGACGTCGCACTATTCATAGCAAAGGCATATTTAGCCCCTACCAGCTCTGCAACTGATTTTTCAAACAATGGGACTTGCGGCCCTTGTGTCAAAAAGTCAGATTGAAGAACCTGAATAACTGCATCAATATCTGCCTGATTTATATTTTGTTTGCCATATGGAATGAACATTTTAGATATTTCCTACTTTCTCAGCGTTTTCAGTTAACCATTTTTGTAAATCTTCTGGACTCATCCATTCAGTATTATTATCACTAGAATAGTGGAAACCTTCTGGGACTCTTTTACCGTCTTTAATACGTTCTGCCGTCTCTGCCCAATCATTAATTACAGGCAAGATTTTATAATGCTCTGGATATTCATAAGTATAATAAGCATCTTCGACACTAATCATTTGCTCATGTAATTTCTCACCAGGTCGAATCCCAACGACTTCTTGTTTTGCTTCTGGTGCAACAACGTTAGCAAGCTCTGTTACTTTCATTGAAGGGATTTTTTTCACATAAATCTCGCCTCCAACCATGTCTTCAAATGCATGCCAAACGAGCTCTACACCTTGCTCTAAAGAGATCATGAAACGAGTCATGCGGTCATCAGTGATTGGTAAAATACCTTTATCTTTAATTGACATAAAGAAAGGAATAACCGAACCACGAGAACCCATTACATTACCGTAACGAACAACCGAAAATTTCGTACCATGCTCACCAGAATAGGCATTACCCGCAACAAACAATTTATCAGAAGCAAGTTTTGTTGCACCGTATAGGTTAATTGGACTACTTGCTTTGTCTGTTGAAAGAGCAACTACACCTTTTACATTTTTATCAATACAAGCATCAATTAGATTCATTGCGCCATTAATATTTGTTTTGATACATTCAAATGGGTTGTACTCGGCAGTTGGTACAATCTTTGTTGCTGCCGCATGTACTACATAATCAACACCATCTAAAGCACGATATAAACGTTCTTTATCACGTACATCACCAATGAAAAAACGAACACGGCTATCGTCTTTAAACTTCTTTGCCATCTCCCATTGTTTCATTTCATCACGAGAAAAAATAATTATTTTTTTAGGATTATATTTTTCCAATGTCATAGGAACAAATGTATTACCAAAAGAACCTGTTCCACCTGTTACTAATATTGTTGAGCCTTGTAACATCTCTTCCTCATTTTTTAAACAAATTAAATTATTAATTAAATAAAATCAAAGCCTAATATTGGTCTCTGATTTATCTAAAACATACTTCAAGTCATAGAGTACATGTTTCTCTTTGCCTAAGGCATGAAACTCTTGTGCACTCATAGATTTAAACTGATTATGTGCTACGGCAATGACGATCGCATCATACAAGCCTTGTTGTAATTCTTTAATTGGCGCTAAACCATATTCGTGTTGTACTTCTGTATCATCAACCCATGGATCATAGATATCTAAATCTAGATCATACTCTTTAAGAGCTTTAATAAAGTCGACAATTTTTGTATTACGAATATCTGGGCAGTTTTCTTTAAAACTGAGACCCATTACTAAAATACGTGCACCAACCACTTGGATACGTTGCTTCACCATTTCCTTAATGAGTTGCGTCGCTACATGTTCACCCATACGGTCATTTAAACGGCGAGCCGCTAAAATAATTTCCGGATGCAATCCGATAGATTGGGCTTTATGGGTCAAATAATACGGATCTACACCAATACAGTGTCCACCTACCAACCCAGGACGAAATGGTAAAAAGTTCCACTTCGTTCCAGCGGCTTTAAGGACTTCTTCAGTATCAATACCTAACTTATTAAAAATAAGAGCTAATTCATTAATAAGAGCAATATTGACATCGCGCTGAGTGTTTTCAATCACTTTAGCTGCTTCAGCAACCTTTATACTTGGTGCTTTATGTGTTCCCGCCTCAATAATCAGCTTATAAACGTCATCAACATAGTCAGCTACTTCAAGAGTTGAACCTGAAGTAATTTTTAAAATATTAGTCACACGATGAAGCTTATCACCTGGGTTAATTCGCTCAGGGCTGTAGCCTGCGAAAAAGTCTTGATTAAATTTTAAACCTGAAACCCTTTCCAGAACAGGAATACATACCTCTTCTGTTGCACCTGGATAGACAGTAGATTCATAAACTACTACATCACCTTTTTTAAGCACTTGACCAATACTGGTCGATGCTTTAATTAAAGGTGTGAGATCTGGTTGTTTAAAGTCATCAATTGGTGTTGGGACCGTTACAATAAAAAAGTTGCTGTCTTTTAAGTCCACCAAGTCAGCGGTATAACTTAATTGCACCGCTTGTTGTAATTCTTGTGTTGATACTTCTAAGGTATGATCTTTACCGCCTTTAAGCTCATCAATACGTTTTTGATAAATATCGAAGCCAACAACGGGTACTTTTTTCCCAAACTCAACTGCCAATGGTAAGCCTACATAGCCCAACCCAATAATTGCTATTTTTAAATTGGCAATTTGCATATAAACGAGCCTTTTTCCTTAGAGTTTATATCTAATAAATCATGCTTTTGGCACTTACAATGCAGCGTACTATATCAGATTTTTGTTTATCCCCGTACACCAATTGTATAAATGTGTTTACAGCATTTATAAGTAGAACTGATCAGTTTAGCTAAAATAATACATTTTTAATATTTCTGGTAAATGACTGTAGCTTAGATGCTCCTATCGGATAAACTAAACATACAAAGCACTACGATTTTTCGGTGTTTTTTCATTTCTTTTCAGCTAGAATCTGTTCATCCTGCGTTTAATAGATACTTGTTAGTATGCAGTGAACAATATCAATTAAAGATAAATACACAAAGGGTTGCGTGTGAAGTATTGCCAGTTTTTTTCTGTTCTTGCCTTAAGTTTGAGTGCCGCCAGCTGTGCAGTCACTTCTGGTTTACAAACTTACGATATTCCAAATGAAGGCGTTTATAGAACCGACCTTGGAACTACGGTTAATGTTGTTAAAATTTCTCAAGAAACGCTTCCAGCAATTCAACCTGCCCAAGTCGACTACCAGCGCGACTATTCAAGCTTATTTAAAAACCAGCAATCTATTTACCGCCTAAGTCCAGGGGATATTCTCTCTATTCAGCTTTGGGCCTACCCTGAAATTACACCACCTGTAAATAATATTAGTAGTGAACAATCTATTCAGGCCAATGGTTACCCTATTGATCAAAGTGGTTATATTCAGTTCCCATTAGTGGGTCGTTATAAAGCTGCCGGTAAGTCACTCGCTCAAGTCAACCGTGAACTTCGTAGTCAACTTTCTCGTTTCTTAAAAAACCCTGATGTAGTTGTCCGCGTACTATCTTATGAAGGTCAACGCTTTTCTGTACAAGGAAGTGTTACAAAAGGTGGTCAGTTTTATTTAAGTGATCAACCTGTCAGCATTTATACTGCATTAGGTCTAGCTGGTGGTGTTACTACCACAGGTGATAATACTTATATTCAACTCATTCGAGATGGGCGAACTTATAATTTAAATACGATTGATTTAGAAAAAGCTGGCTATTCACTACATAAGCTATTGGTTCAACCCAATGATACGATTTATGTGAGCACACGCGAAAACCAGAAAATTTATGTCATGGGTGAGTCAGGTAAAAACCAAGCGTTACCTATGCGCGATCAGGGCATGACACTAACGGACGCGTTAGGTGAAAGTTTAGGGATTAACCCGAACTCGGCAAGTGCAAGCCGTATTTATGTAGTACGTACTAACCCAAATGATCACACAACAGAAATTTATCATTTAAATTTAATGAGTATTGGTGACTTTGGTTTAGCCAATCAGTTTAGACTACGTAGTAATGATATTGTCTATGTTGATGCGACTGGCTTGACTCGCTGGCAGCGTATTGTTAACCAGATTATTCCATTCTCAAATGCTTTATATAACATAGATCGCTTGGGCCAATAATATTATGCAAATTAAAAATATTTTGGTGGTTTGCATTGGAAATATCTGCCGTAGTCCTATGGCAGAATATTTCTTAAAGCAGCAATATCCCCATTTAAATATTGAGTCTGCTGGCATTTCCGGGCTCGTAGGACATCAAGCAGATAATAAAGCACAACTTTGTATGCAGCGCTTAGGTATTGACATGCAACCGCATGTAGCGCGTAAGCTTAGCGCTGAACATATTAAAAAAGCCGACCTTATTTTGGTCATGAGTCACAACCAGCAAAAGCATATTGAGCAAAGTTGGCCCTTTGCAAAAGGTAAAACCTATCGCTTAGGGCATTGGCAAAACAAAAACGTGCCAGATCCCTATCAGCACGATCAAGCTGTTTTTGATGAAACCTGCCAACTTATTCAACAGTGCATTGCTGATTGGAAACCTTATATTTAACGCCAAGATTTTAAACTTATGAACCAAAATACAAACACCGAAGATACAATTGATTTAAAAGAATTGTTTTTTTCACTGATTGCTCAGTGGAAGCTAATCGCACTCTGCATTATTTTAAGCCTTGTGTGTGCGCTGCTTTATTTACGTGTAACGCCAGACACCTATTCGGTTGATGCTTTGGTTCAGGTTGAAGATAGTAAAGGAGCCTCTGCAGCACTTTTAGGCGATTTGTCACAAATGATTGAGCAAAAATCACCCGCTCAAGCAGAAATTGAAATTTTAAAGTCTCGTCTGGTTTTGGGTTCAGTCATTAAAGATTTACATCTGAATATACAAGTTTCCAGCACAGAAAATACCCTTACTCATCGTTTATTAAGCGATACTGAATATAAAACTGAATACACCCAAAAATCGGTTTTATTTAAAGACGACTTAAAAAGTTTTGAAATTCGTGAATTTGAAGTACCAGCATACTATTTAGATAAAAATTTACTTCTTAATTTTGATAAACAATCTTTACGTTTAACCGATCCAGAAACAGAAGAGGTCCTATTAACCGTTCCTCTAAATCATGCTAACCGTGTTGCTGGTCCTCACGGAGTTTGGAAAGTTGCTATCTTTACTAAAGATCAGCTTAATGCAACTTATAACATTACTAATTCATCTTTACCTGCAACTGTAGATGCTATTACTGCTAACTACTCAGTAGGAGAACGCGGTAAGCTGACTGGCGTTTTAGGTTTAAACTATCAAGGTCAAGACAAAGAGCATATCACTAAAGTTTTAAACGCGATTTTAGCAACTTATAGTGCACAAAATATTGAACGCCGTTCAGCTGAGTCTGCTCAAACATTAAAGTTTTTGGATGAACAATTACCAGACCTTAAAAAACAACTAGATGATGCTGAACGTCAATTTAATAAGTTCCGTCAGCAATACAATACAGTTGATGTCACAAAAGAATCTGAGCTTTATTTAACTCAAAGCATTACATTAGAGACTAAAAAAGCTGAACTTGAACAAAAGCAAGCTGAAATGGTCGCGAAGTATACTGCCGAACACCCTGCAATGCGTGAGATTAATGGACAGCTTGCAGCCATTAATAAACAAATTGGCGAACTCAATAGCACCTTAAAACAATTGCCGGATGTTCAACGTCAATATTTACAGCTTTATCGTGAAGTAGAAGTAAAAACTCAACTCTACACAGCACTTCTCAACTCTTACCAACAACTTCGCATTGCCAAAGCTGGCGAAATTGGTAATGTCCGTATTGTTGATACAGCAGTTGAACCTGTTGAACCAATTAAACCCAAAAAACTACTGGTTTTAGTTTTATCACTTTTTGTTGGTGGTTTTATTGGAGCTTTAATTGCTCTACTACGCAATATGTTACGTAGTGGTGTGAAAGACTCTGGTCAAATTGAAAGTGAATTGGATCTGCCAGTTTATGCAACAGTTCCACGTTCTCCAATTCAAGAAACTCGAATGAATATCTTGAAGAAGAAGAAGAGCATTCCTATCCTTGCTGTTAAAAATAGTGATGATATTGCAATTGAAAGCTTACGTAGCATTCGGACAGCCATTCACTTTGCTTTAACAAATGCTAAGAATAATATCATCATGATTGCTGGCCCTTCTCCAGAAGTGGGCAAATCATTTATTTCGACCAACCTTGCAACGATTTTTGCTCAAGGTGACAAAAAAGTTTTACTGATTGATGCTGACATGCGCCGCGGTTATATGCATAAGTACTTCGATGTCGATGTAAAACCTGGTCTTTCTGAGCTATTAAGTGGACAAGCTGACTTTCAACAGGTTCTTCACAAAACTCAAGTTGCTAACTTAGATGTGATTACTCGTGGTAAGAGCCCAACGAACCCTTCGGAAATCTTAAGTTCTGCTCAATTTAAAGATTTGCTAGAAAAAGTTCAAAGTGAATATGACCACATCATTATTGATACTCCACCAGTGCTTGCAGTAACCGATGGTATTATTATCTCGCAATATACTGGTGTGAACTTAATTGTTGCGCGTTATGCTAAGTCACAAATGAAAGAGCTTGAATTAACACTTAATCGCTTTGAACAAGCAGGTGCGAAAGTCAACGGCTTTATTCTTAACGATATTCAACGTGCAAGTGCCGGCTACGGTTATGGTTATAACTATGCCTATGCTTATAAAGCACAAAAAGAAGATTAACCGAAAAGTGATAAGAGAACCGGATCAAATGATCCGGTTTTTTTATTTAAGATTTTTTGAGTCTATCCCTACTAAAACTAACTAAAATATATAAAAAACCACTCGTTTTTTTTCTTAAACATTCTATGCTTAAGCATGCTAAGATCAAAAGCAGCTTTTTTAGACTCAAATGATTATTTTTGGAACCTTTTATGAGTAAAGCCTTACCCATTGCTGTCGCTGTAGTTTTAGGCGGTGCTGCACTTGTACCAGTATATTATGCAAGCCAACATCCGACCAAAGAAGTCGGAAGCAAAGCAAATAAAAATGCCTCTCCAATTGAAAAAATCAGTTATGTTCTTGGGTACGAAGTTGCTCAGCAAACTCCACCTGAACTAGACACAAAATCATTTGTGAAAGGGATTCATGATGCTCGTAATAAGCAACCAAGTGCTTATACTCAAGAAGAGTTAAAAGCTGCTGTTGCTGCTTATGAAAAAGAGTTGCAGCAAAAAATGCAACAACAAGATAAGCCAGAACAAGCTGCTGGCGCAGCGTCTGAATCTGCAGATGTTCAATTCCTAGCAGAAAATAAAACAAAAGCTGGTGTAAAAACTACAGCGTCTGGCTTGCAATACATCATTACTAAAGAAGGCACAGGTAAACAACCAACTGCGCAATCTATGGTTAAGGTACATTACGAAGGCCGTTTAATTAATGGTCAAGTGTTTGATAGTTCTTATAAGCGCGGTGAACCAGTTGAGTTTCCACTCAATCAGGTTATTCCAGGCTGGACAGAAGGGCTTCAGCTCATGAAAGAAGGTGGTAAAGCGACGTTCTTCATTCCATCTAATCTTGCTTATGGTCCTCAGGAACTTCCTGGCATTCCAGCAAACAGTACGCTGATTTTTGATGTAGAACTCATTTCAGTGAAATAAAAACGTTCAGGAGAGTAAAACAGTACTCTCCTTTTTTTGGAAAACGGCATGAAAAAAATTGGTTTAATTATTGCAACATCAACAATGAGTTTATCTGTTTTTGCTGCTGCACCTATTACAAATAAAAGCCCGGCGAAAGAACAATTTAGCTATAGCTATGGTTATTTGATGGGCCGTAATAATACTGATGCATTAAAAGATCTGAATCTAGATATTTTTTATCAAGGCCTACAGGAAGGTGCTCAGAGTAAAACAGCACGCTTAACTGATGAAGAAATGGCGAAAGCGATTAATGATTATAAAAAAACTTTAGAAGCTAAGCAGCTTGTTGAATTTCAAAAAGTAGGTCAACAAAATGCTCAAGCAGGTGCTGCATTTCTTGCTGATAATGCAAAAAAATCAGGTGTAATCACGACTAAATCAGGTCTCCAATATCAAATATTAAAAGAAGGTACAGGCAAAAAGCCGAAAGCCACCTCTCGTGTTAAAGTGAATTATGAAGGCCGCTTACTCGACGGAACTGTATTTGACAGCTCAATCGCACGTAATCATCCTGTTGAGTTTCAGCTTAGTCAAGTGATTGCAGGCTGGACTGAAGGTCTGCAAACCATGAAAGAAGGCGGTAAAACTCGTTTCTTTATCCCTGCAAATCTCGCTTACGGTGAAGTCGGTGCAGGTGACACGATTGGTCCAAACAGCACTTTAATTTTTGATATTGAATTGCTACAAGTTCTGCCAAAATAAATGTATTAGTATAAAAAAAGCGATCTTAAATGATCGCTTTTTTTATTTTTAGTGTTTTAAATCTCTAGGTCGAAACCCCGTAAGGATTAAACCGATCAGGTAAGCAATTATCCCAACTACGCATAGCCCTACGACTTCGGCAACACGTAACCACTGTGAAAGCTCTCCGTTATACCAATTGAGCCCAAACCAAAGTGCTGCAATCATAACAAGGTTTGCTAAACCATATTGAAGTCCCAATTTCTTCCAATGTGAACCAAATCGGAAAATATTACGCTTATGCAAATAGAAGTAGAGTAAACCGGCATTTACTAATGCTGAACCTGAAGATGCTAATGCAAGTGCCATATGTTCTGCATGCCAATCAATAAGCTTAAAGAAGCCAATAAATACAACGTTTAAAATCGCATTAGCTGCAACTGACATTAAACCTACACGCACTGGTGTTTTCGTATCTTGCTGAGCATAGAAACCTGGTGCAAATACTTTAATGAGCATGAAAGAAATTACACCTGCACTCATACATTGCAATGCTAGAGCTGTCATTTGTGTATCACGTAAATCAAACTCACCGCGCTGGAATAATGCTTGAATAATCGGTGTTGAAAGCATAAATAAAGCAATACTTGCCGGCAATCCTACCAATACAATGACTTTTGCAGCCCAATCGATCATACTGCGGAACTTTGCTTGATCTTGCTCTGCATGACGGGCAGAAAGCGAAGGTAAAATTACTGTACCAATCGCAACACCGATTAAACCTAAAGGTAACTCAGTCATACGTTCGGCACTATAGAGCCAAGATACAGAACCATCTTGCATAAAGGATGCCCAAATCGTATTTAACAGCAGATTAATCTGAGTCACAGATACGCCAAATAATGCAGGGAGCATTAGTTTTAAAATACGCTCTACACCCTCGTGTTTAAAATCAACCTTAGGTGGAATCAGCAGATTCTTACGCCACAATTCAGGAATTTGTATCGCTAACTGTAATACCCCAGCTGCAACAACTGACCAACCCAAAGCTTTGATTGGCTCAGCCATATACGGCGTAAGCCACCACGCTCCTGCAATCATTGCCACATTTAATAAAACTGGTGAAAAAGCAGGCGAAGCAAACGAGCCATAACTATTTAAGATGCTGCTGGCAAAAGCCGTGAGCGACATAAACATTAAATAAGGAATGGTCAAACGGAACATGCTGACAGCTAAATCGAACTTTTCCGGATCGCTGTGGAAGCCCGGTGCGTACATATAGATAATTGCAGGTGCTAAAACCATAGCCACAAAAGTCAGTAAGGTCATGACTGTTAGCAAGCAACCAAATACTCGACTAATTAAAATCTGTACTTCAGCGTGTGCTCGACCTGTTTTATATTCAGTTAATACTGGAATAAAGGCCTGAGAAAAGGCGCCTTCGGCAAACAATCGGCGAAAGAAGTTGGGAATACGAAAAGCGACGACGAAGGTATCAAAATCTTTACCTGCACCAAACACGTTGAGCAATACGACGTCACGCACGAGCCCTAACACTCGTGACAACATCGTCATTGCACTGACAATAAAAGTCGATCGCCACAATGCCATCGCACTCACCTACAGCTATATTCGAAAGACGCTATTGTAATGAAACTAGAAAATCTTTTCGTTGTGAAATGATGAACAAACTCAAGTTTTTTTCTGAGCTAACAATTGCCTAAAGTGCTGCCATTTAAAATAAGTTCCCGGATCGGTTTTTCGGCCAGGAGCAACATCTGAATGCCCTGCAATATGGTTTTTAATTTCAGGATAAGCTTGGCGAATTGCAGTAACAACGTCAGTTAGCACTTCATATTGTACATCTTCAAAAGGTAAATCATCACTTCCTTCAAGCTCAATACCAATTGAATAGTCATTGCATTCAACTTTAGCTAAATAGCTCGAACGTCCTGCATGCCATGCACGATCATTAAAATTAACAAACTGCAGGACTTCACCTGTTCTTAAAATTAACAGATGTGTAGAAACTTGCATGCCTTCAATAGTCTGAAAATAAGGATGAACTGACCAATCTAACTTGTTTTGAAAAAACTGCTCAATATAGCCACCTCCAAATTGAGACGGTGGCAAACTAATATTATGAACCACAATCATTTGAATTTCGGTGCCAGTCGGACGCTGGTTAAAATTTGGAGAAGGGATTTGTCTCGCCCCTTTTAATTGTCCATCTATAACTTCATACGCTGTGATTTGCTTCATTGAGACGCCAATAAATTGCTTACCAATTGTTTTAGTTTAAAACAGTTATGAGCTTTTCAAAGTAGTAAATGCGATTGTTTATCGCGATTAATCTCATAAAACAGCTTATTTTTCAGGTCGACGATGCTAATATATCGCAAGTTTTAGGGTCATCGACAAAATGGAAACCGTATGAGCATACCTCAGTCTTTGCTTGAACAATCAATTCAAATCAATATTCAACAAGCATTACAAGAAGATATTGGGGACGGTGACATTACCGCTATGCTCACACCTGAAGATGAGCAAGCCACTGCAACCATTATTAGTCGCGAAGATATGGTTTTAGCTGGACAACCGTGGGTTAATGCGCTCATCTCAGCTTATGACAATACTGTTCAGGTGACTTGGCTAAAACAAGAAGGTGAACGTGTTGCTGCAAACGAAGCCTTTTTAAAGCTTTCAGGTTCTGCACGTAGCTTACTTACTGTAGAGCGCCCTGCTTTAAACTTTATTCAAACTTTATCTGCTGTTGCTACAAAAACTGCTGAATATGTTCAGCATCTTGAAGGTTTAAATACAAAACTTCTCGATACACGTAAAACCCTACCGGGCTTACGTATTGCACAAAAATATGCGGTTGCTATCGGGGGCGGACAAAACCATCGTCTTGGTTTATTTGATGCGTTCTTAATTAAAGAAAACCATATTATGGCAACGGGTGGTATTGCTCAAGCAATTGCCAAAGCACATCAAATTGCACCGGGCAAACCTGTTGAAGTCGAAGTTGAAACTTGGGATGAACTAAACCAAGCGCTTGAAGCTGGTGCGGACATTGTCATGCTCGACAATTTTAGCCAACAGCAAATGATTGATGCTGTAAAACATGTGGCGGGACGCTGTAAACTCGAAGCATCTGGCAATATCACTATTGAAAACTTGCGTGAAGTTGCCACCACTGGCGTTGACTATATTTCTATGGGCGTCCTAACTAAAGACGTTAGAGCTGTTGATTTATCTATGCGTTTTAATGCTTAGATAAAATCTGCGTCATTATTGGTATTTTTTTGCGACTTGGTCATGTCTGCCGCTTGTGTTTTCTGCCATGCTGACTGAGTCGCTTGTGCCCCACCATCACGTGGGTCGGCAGCCATTAAAACAAATGTAACGACTGCTAATAATACAATAAAACCTTGTAGCATAAATTTTCCCCATTACTTTAAAATTCAGGGTTTCAAGATAAAAGATAAATATGACGAGGCTTAGGAGATTCTGTTACAAAAGGTAAGCCTTTATTTTTATTATTCATCTATACGACAGCATCTTCCCACATAGTATTTTATATAAACACCTTATTCCTCTTATTTACTATCGTGACAGGTGACATGGATGTCACCGTTTCTCTGTGTTACATGGAAGTAACATCAGAGAAACAAAGGTTTTTGTCACTTTTGACCTTTCAAAAGTGAGGAAGCCTATACAACCTCTATTTGAATTTCATGGGATATGAGGCTGTGCTTTTTTATCAAAGTCATCTAAATCGACTTTAAATAACAATCCCAATTCAGGCTATATAACTTAAGACTCTAAATAACCCATATAAGGATCAGAAATTGAATCTTCTTGAGTTTCTATACGTCCTGCAAAACGACGACTAAACGTAGCATCCTCAGCTAAAGTCACAGTAAAGTCATACCATCCACCAAATTCAGACATATCCCAAATTAGTTCTTTTTCAGAACTATTCGTTTCAATCGTCCATGTCTTGTTTGGAAGATAAGCATTTGCTTTGACTGTGAGTTTGACTGATTTATTACCATCGTGGCGAACTTTTAAATACAAATTCGCATCACACTCTTCCACACATACTCTAATTTCCGGTAATGCTTGAGTTTGATTGGTTTGGCTCAAATTGCCTTTAAATGCACGGTGGAAACCATTTGGTCCAAGTACCCATAAATCATACTGCCCATTTGTAGCATTCCACACATCATCAAGCTGTTTACCCGCTTCAACCATATAACGGCGTGGAGTTGCTATTAGATCTAATCGGTTATAAACATGGAAAACTGCTGCCTGTTTACCCGTATTAGAGAACATGAGCTTTACCGTTTTTTTAGTCGCATCAACTTTGGCACTGGTGTGCAAAATATATGGCAAAGCCCGTGATGGTCTAATCCCCATTTCCTGCTGAGGAAATTGCTGTTGGCTTGGAACAGAAACTTGCGGCAATAATTCTTGAGCAATACGAATTGCATCGGCTTCAGCTTTTGTTTTTTTCCCGTCTAGTTCAGCAACAGGCAAAAGATTCGGTGTTTTAAAGTCAAAAGCTGTGGTTAAATCACCACATACAGCACGGCGGTATGGACTAATGTTAGGCTCTTGCACACCAAAGCGCTTTTCTAAGAACTGTAAAATAGAGGTATGGTCAAAGACTTGAGAGTTTACCCATCCTCCACGGCTCCACGGTGAAATCACATACATTGGAACGCGTACACCTGGTCCATACACTCGACCATCTGGCGTAGGTTGAGATTTTGAAGCCGCTACTGCGGGATGGTCAAAATATTCATAAGCTAGTTGCTGATCACTTAAAGTCGTTTTTCCATATACGACACCTTTAATATCTTTAGACGGTGCACTTGGTGAAGGAATATGGTCAAAGAAACCGTCATTTTCATCGAAGTTTACCAATAAAACAGTTTGGCTCCACAGCTCAGGATTTTCAGTTAATGCATTTAATACTTCCTGAATATACCAAGCACCTTGTACAGGACTAGATGGCCCCGGATGTTCACTGTAAGTTGCAGGAGCAACTAACCAACTCACCTGCGGTAATTTACCTTGTGCGATGTCAGCTTTAAAAGTTCCTAAAAACCCCCCGTCCGGCATGGTATTGGCAATACCTTTGTAAAGTGGTTGAGTCGCATCAATCTTTTCATCATATGCTGGGCACGTTAGCGCATCGTTACTGACAGGCTGACCAGATTGCTCGTTTGCACGGCGATATTGCTTGAAACCAGCTAAAGGATTATCGGTAAAGTTATCTGGCATGTTTTGATAAACTTTCCATGTCACCCCAGCCTGCTGTAAGCGCTCAGGATAAGTCGTCCATTCATAACCTTTTGTTGATGGCCCAATCCCATCAAATTCATTTACTACACTAGCCACACCTGCACCTGTAGGGCCATTTGTTCCCGTCCAGATAAATTTACGATTCGGGTTAGTTCCCGCATGCATAGCACAATGGTAGGCATCACAAATCGTAAAAGCATTCGCTAAAGCAAACTGATATTCGACTTCTTGTTTTTTGTAGTAACCCATTGACTGTGGTTGTTTGTGTGCTACCCAATCACTCATTCGACCATTGTCCCAAGCTCCTTGACCATCTGACCATGAATGATTTGTACCAGTAACACGCTGAGCATTGCCTAAACGACTATCTAAGTGGTATGGCAATACTTTCTTTTTATTCGCATCATATTGTTCCCAAACCTTTCGGCCTTCTGTCATAGGAATGGTAAAACGGTCACCAAAACCACGTACACCTTTTAATGTTCCGAAGTAATTATCGAAAGAACGGTTTTCCTGAGTCAAAATGACGATGTGTTTAACATCTTGAATTGTTCCACTTTCAACTTTGGCGTCAATTGCTAACGCTTTTTGAATACTCAGCGGGAAACTCGCTAGAGCAGCTGTCCCAAACATTGTTTTTGTAGAGTTTAAAAGAAATTCGCGACGATTCATTAGTTCTATCCTGAGTTCTTATTATGGTGCACAGTGCATTTTGCAATTACTGGTGGGCGGTGTTGTTGGCGATGAATTATCTGAGTCGTTATCATCGTTACAAGCACTGAGCATAAGCGCTAAAGATGTAATGAATAAAAGTGAAAGTTTTCGCATTGGTTTTTTCCAAACGGTTTAAATGCGAACTACTAATAAAGCGTAAAAGTGACAGGCAAGTGATGTTTTTATGTCGATTTGATGAAGGCATAAAAAAACGCATCCAAAGATGCGCTTTTTAGAAAGCGTAAAATTACCAGCCTAAAGCTTCTTGTTGCTTTTTAATGAGCTCGGCAATCCCTTTTTCAGCCATTTCTAACATGGCATTGCTTTGAGCGCGGGTAAACGGTTTGTCTTCGGCAGTACCTTGAATTTCAATAAACTCGCCAGCTTGTGTCATTACTACATTTAAGTCAGTTTGACAGTTCGAGTCTTCTTCATAGCAAAGATCGAGCAACACTTCGTCTTGATACATACCGACAGAAATTGCAGCAACTAAGCCTTTAAGCGGATCATGCTTAATTTTCTTTTGAGACAATAAAACATTCATCGCATCAACCAATGCTACAGCAGCACCAGTGATTGAAGCAGTACGCGTACCACCATCAGCCTGAATCACGTCACAGTCGATGGTAATCGTGTTTTCACCAAGCTTTTTCAAATCAACCATCGCACGTAAGCTACGGCCAATCAAACGTTGGATTTCTTGAGTACGACCAGTTTGTTTACCACGAGCCGCTTCACGGTCACAACGTGAATGTGTTGAACGCGGTAACATGCCATATTCTGCTGTTACCCAGCCTTGGCCTTGGCCTTTTAAAAAGCGTGGCACTGAGTTATCAATGCTTGCAGTACAAAGGACTTTGGTGTGACCAAATTCGACCAGCACAGAACCTTCAGCATAACGGGTGTAGTTTCGTGTAATTTTCACTTCACGTAATTGGTCTAATGCACGTTGGTCAATACGCATAATCCTTCCTAACTTCTCTTAAATACAAACTTGGGCATAGTATAGCAAAGGATTTTGACAGGTTGAGTTTATTCCCTACTTTCAAATGTAAGTCTGCAATTTTTATAATTCAAAAATAAAAATAGCCCCTAAAAAGGAGCTATTTTGAAATAATTTAGATTATGCAAACTTGAATTTTGCTTTTAACTTTTCCAATGTCTGCATCACTTTTCCAGTGGTATGGTTTGGCAGTGAACATTTCGCTAAACGTACCCATACACTCCAGAACTGGCGCATAAAGTTCGCCTCGTTGTAGTTAATGCCATATTCTGCGCAAAGTGCTTTAATTTTCGGGGCTACTTCTTTATAGCGGTTAGCTGGCATATCTGGAAATAAATGGTGTTCAATTTGATGGCTTAAGTTACCACTCATAAAATGCAGCCATTCTGTACCACTAAAATTACTTGAACCACGAATCTGGCGTAAATACCACTCTGCCTTAGTTTCGGTATCAGTATTATCTGGTTCAAACGTTTCTGCATCTTCAGTAAAGTGACCATTAAAGATCACCGCAGATGACCACAAATTCCGAATAATATTCGCAACTACATTTCCTGCAAAAACTGGTAAAAACATAGGACCAGAGATGACAGGGAAAAACACATAGTCTTTTAAAACTTGGCGTGTGGCTTTTTTACGTACTTTAGCCGAATCTTTCCAAACCTGTTTCCAACTCTTGGTTTTATAAACTAAAGCATCTTCAAGATGTAAGTTTTGCACGCCTACATACCATTCAAAGAAAAACATTAATTGTAGACCGAGTGGAATATTAAACAGGTGGCGAGGTTCCCACTTCTGTTGATCACTTACTCGCAAAATGCCATAACCGACATCATGGTCTTTACCGACAATATTGGTATAGGTGTGGTGCACATAGTTATGTGTTTCACGCCAGTCATCACCCGATGCAATAGTATCCCAATCGTAAGTATTACCGTTCAGGCTTGGTTCATTTAACCAGTCAAACTGCCCGTGCATGACGTTATGACCAAGTTCCATGTTTTCTACAATTTTAGAAATACCTAATAAGCCTGTGCCTAGTAGCCAAACAGGCGGAATCCAACCACCAAACATCAACATGCCACGTGATGCGATTTCTGTATAGCGAACAAAATTACGTACTTTGTAGATATATTTTGCATCTTGCTCACCAAGACTTTGCATAACGTCTTGACGAATCTGCTCAACACGGCGACCAAACTCTTCAGTCTGTTCAGGTGTTAAATGAGCAGATTTAGAAACAGTAGAAAATTCTAATGCCATATTCATAGGGTTAATCCTCTTTAATTCTTTTTATAGATCAATCGTGACTGGGCTTAATGCCTGGCTCACGCATAGTTTAATTGGACGGTTCGGTTGATCTTCAATTTCACCAGTTAACAGGTTTTGAGTAACTCCGCTCACTTTGGTACAGCTGCATTTATTGCAGACCCCCATACGGCACCCATGTTGTGGACGTAAACCGGCTTGCTCTGCACTGCTCAGTAAATTTGTTTCAGCTAAAAACTCGTGTTGAGCACGGCGGAAAATAACAGGCTGTGCTGCATGTGTACCAGTCACTTGAAGTGGCTGAAAATACTCTTGATGAAGCTGCGACTGAGCACCTTTTTGCGCATAAATTTCATTCGCCTGCTGCATCATACCGTGATGACCACAAACATAAGTTGCTGTCTGCTCGAAATCTGGAACCAGCTTTTGCAGTAAGCTTTTAGTTAAATGCTGTTTTTGCTCGCTGGTATTAAAAAAGTGATATTGAAGCTGTGGGTGCTGTTCTGCCAAAGCTTTTAATTCAGCATGAAAAATTTCCGCACGATTAAAATAAATGACATGAATTTGTTCAAGCTGCTGTTTCAAAGCTTGTTGCAAGAGTGAATAAATTGCAGTTATGCCGCTTCCTGACGCAATTAAAATCGCAGGCTGCTGACTTTGGTGCAAAGTAAAATCACCTTGTGGCTGTGAAATCTCCACACACTCGCCCACATGTAATAGTTGAGCTGCACGAGACACTAAGCCTTGGACTTTAATACCTAAAGCAATTTCACCTTGCGTTGTCACTTCAATAATCGAGTAACTACGTTGTTGATAAACGCCATCGATAAGTAAAGTCAGTAAAATACTTTGACCCGCTCGAACCTGATCGAAATTAAAATTACGATTTGGTTTAAGTCTAATGAGCACCATATCGGTATGAAGTGGCTGAACGGCGGTAACTTCTGCAAGTACCCTTTTCCACGCCCAAGTCACGTTAATTTTCTGCAAGACAAAATCAACGAAATCTTCTCGAACCCAATGTGGCTGATAACTAAGTGTTGCGTTCATACGTTCCTCTTTTGTATCTGGCTATTTATTTGAGTGAACACATGTTCGTATAGTGAACATATGTACACTATATTTATAACTGTTCACTCAGTCAACACTTGTTCACTATTTTTTTTATGAAAGTTTGCTCTTTTTTGTTAGACTTTGGCTCACGGTTTAAATAGGTTCTTTTAATGTCGATACGCGATGAACGAAAACAGCAAAGTCGTCAGGCACTTCTCGATGCAGCCTTGCATCTGAGCACGTCTGGGCGTTCGTTCAGTAGTATCAGTTTGCGTGAAGTTGCACGTGAAGTAGGTTTAGTACCAACAGCGTTCTACCGTCATTTTCAGGACATGGATGAACTCGGCAAGGAATTGGTCGATCAAGTTGCCCTACATTTAAAAAGTGTCTTACATCAACTCGGTCAAAGTTATTTACAGCACAAGTCTGCTAAAACCCAAACCAGTATTGAGCTATTTGTGCAGGCAGTGAATCATAGCCCTAAGCAATGGCAATTTATGATTGCTGAACGTTGGGGCGGCTCAGAAACAGTCCGTGCAGCAATTGCACGAGAAATTGAATTTCTGATTGAAGATCTAACAACTGATCTTACGAAACTTGAAAATTTTAAACATATTCAAAACTCTCAAGACTTAAATGTCTTATCTACCATTTTGACTAATATGTCATTTACATGGGCAATGACGTGGCTCAACCTATCGAAACAATATCAAGGTGAACAGCTCAAGCTGCAACAAACAGCCTTTATTGAAAATGCTTCTACACAAGTTCGCTTACTCTTTAGAGGGATTGCAAACTGGGAACGATAGAAGCGGCAAATGACAAAAAACAGGTTATGTGGTAATACGTAAAGAGAGAAAGAAAAAGGCTAGAAATTTCGAGAAAAGTCTTTTTCTTTTTTACAGGAAGTAAACTATTAGTTAGGCCAAACTGGTGTGGGAATACCTATGAATCTTGATCGTCATACACAGTTTTTGATGCGTAAAGAAAAAATTCTGAGCGTGGCAGAAAAGTTGTTATTAGAAAACAATCAGGAAATTACTCTAGATGAGTTGGTGGCCGAGCTAGATATTGCTAAAGGCACACTTTATAAGCATTTTAGAAGTAAAAATGAGCTTCTACTTGAGCTCATTATTCAAAATGAAAAGCAAATTTTAGAAATTTCTAAAAAATATAATACAGATTTCAAAGAGTATGCTCCTCATTACATGCTTCACCATTTGCTTGCACCAGGTAAAACGATTCTATTGCATCAACTTGAAGAAAATCTGACGATGACAGAGTCTAAGTTGAAGCATCTTTTCGAAGAGCTTTATGAAATTCGCCAACAGCGTATTTTGGCAATTAAAGATATTACCGAAAAGTATTTAAAATCATTAAATTATGACATGTCGATTCGTGATTATTTGTCTTATATCTGGTCACTGACTTATGGTGCATCACTACTTTTAAATTCTACTTATTATCAGCGTTCGATTGGTTCTCGCCAAAAATTAATTAATTTATATATTAATCAAGCATTATCACTGCCGACTCAAACCGCTAATTTTGACGTTTTAAATTTTCAAATTGAAGATGAAAACCAGAAAAATTAATTGAATTATTTCGTGATAATTAACGATAAATTAAATATAAAAATGGGCTTCGTATGAAGCCCATTTTTGAAGTAAAGCCTAAACAACTTATTTTGCTTTACGTTCTTTCTCAATTAAATAATTAAGAACTTGAGTAACTTTACCATCTTCACCCTGCACAACATATTTACCATTCACGACCACTGCAGGTACGCCTGTTAATTGGTACTGTTGAGCAAGTTTATTTGACTCAGCAACTTTTGCCGTCACAGCAAACGAGTTATAAGTACTATTAAATTTCTGCTCAGGTACGCCATAACGAGTAAAGAATTTCGCAGCAGAAGCCTGATCAAAAATTTGTTGACCGTTCACCTGAATCGCATGGAATAGTGGTAAATGCGTGCGTTTACGTACACCTAATGCCTCAGATGTATAGTACGTACGTGCCCCTTGTTCCCACATTTTATTCATTGCAGCAGGTGTACGTACAAAACGTACATCTTTAGGAATCTGTTTTAACCACGTTTGCATATGCGGTTCAAGTTTAAAACAGTGTGGGCATCCATACCAAAAGAACTCTCGAACTTCGATTTTCCCCGGAACTTCCACTTTGCCTGGATTGGCAATCACGGTGTAGTCTTTACCAGCAACAAAATCTGCTGCCATTGCACTACCCGATACGGCCATAATTGCTGCACTCAAACCACCCAAAACCAATTTTTTCATTGCTACAGCTTTTCCTCTAAGTTGTTATGCATTAGCTTATGCCCTAAATATAAAACAAATATGCTAAATTCGTTTTGCTTCTGTGAAGTTTTTTATTGGGTTTATCGCTTTTTTCCCAATAATCGCTACACTAACGGCGAACTACATCCAAAAAGATAACTCAAGTTTAGAGGTAGCACCATGTCGCAATTGAATGTTGATTTACAAGAAATCGCAAAGTTTGAAGCACTTGCTGCCAAATGGTGGGATCAACATTCTGAATTTCGCCCACTTCATCAAATCAATCCTCTACGTCTTAACTGGATTGATGAACGCGCAGGCGGTCTTGCTGGTAAAAAAGTACTTGATGTCGGCTGTGGTGGCGGTATCTTGGCCGAAAGCATGGCACGTCGTGGCGCAGATGTATTAGGCATTGATATGGGTGAAGCACCTCTAGCTGTCGGCCGTTTACATGCTCAGCAAGAAAATGTTCAAAATATTGAATATCGTCAAATTCCTGTAGAAGAATTAGCACAAGAACAAGCAGGTCAATATGATGTGGTGACTTGTATGGAAATGATGGAACACGTTCCAGATCCGGCATCTATTGTAAAAGCTTGTCAGGCTCTGGTTAAACCGGGCGGCCATGTGTTCTTCTCGACCATTAACCGTAACCCAAAATCTTATTTATTTGCCATTATTGGTGCAGAGTACGTACTACGCATGTTGCCAAAAGGTACACATGATTATCATAAATTTATTCGACCATCTGAAATGGCACATGATATTCGTAATGCAGGCCTTACGTTAAAAGAAATGACTGGACTACATTACAACCCACTGACCAAGCATTACTGGTTAGCGCCAAATGTTGACGTTAACTATATGGTTCATACGATTAATACAGGTGCATGATGAAAGCTGTTTTATTTGATTTAGACGGTACGCTTATCGATACAGCTGCGGATTTCATTCGTATTATTCAGCAAATGTGCCGTGATGCAAGACGCCCTGTTGTAGAAGCCGATCTTATTCGCACTCAGGTGTCTGAAGGCGCACGTGCGATGGTGAAATTGGTTTATCCAGAGCTGGATATGGCCAATCCAATTTTCTTGGCACATCGTCAAAACTTTTTAGATATTTACGGCAATAATATTGTGGTTGATACAGATCTGTTTGAAGGTATGTATCCACTCTTAGAAGAGTTAGAAGCTGCGCAAATTCCGTGGGGTATTGTGACCAACAAACCACGCGGTTTAAGTGAATCTCTTTTAGAAAAGTTAAATCTGACAGAACGCTGTGCGGTTTTGGTATGTCCTGAAGATGTCAGTAAAACCAAACCAGACCCTGAACCAATGTATTTGGCTGCTAAACAGTTAAATATATCAGCAGATGAAATTATTTATGTAGGTGATCATCCACGTGATATTGATGCTGGCCGCAATGCCGATATGTACACTATTTTAGCTGCGTACGGTTATTTGCCTATTGAACACCGTGATGATTTAGCCGCTTGGCAGGCCGATTCGATTGTAAATACAGTGACAGAATTACACGATATGTTACGTCAAAAGCTTCCTGCTCTACAGGAAAATCAGCGTATGATAAGTTAACTTAAGAGTTTTATAGACTTTTTTAACGGCTATTTGTTTTATCAATATAAAAAGAAGGAGGTTTACCAATGAAATATTCAGAATACCAACCTCGTCCGGATCTACTCAAAGATCGAATTATTTTAATTACCGGTGCTGGTGATGGAATTGGGCGAGCTGCAGCTCTAAGTTATGCCCTACATGGTGCGACTGTTGTCCTGCATGGTAGAACCTTAAATAAACTTGAAGTGATTTATGATGAAATTGAAAGTCTAGGCGCACCTCAGCCCGCGATTTTACCATTACAACTTTCAAGTGCCTCTGACCGTGATTATGACTTTTTAGTCGATACACTTGAAAAGCAATTTGGACGTCTAGACGGTATTTTGCATAATGCCGGTATTTTAGGTGAGCGTGTAGAGCTAGCACATTATCCTACCGAAGTGTGGGATGACGTGATGGCAGTTAACTTACGAGCTCCTTTTGCCCTCACTCAAGCCTTATTGCCACTTTTGCAAAAGTCAGAAAACGCCTCTGTCGTATTTACCAGTTCAGGTGTAGGTCGTGAAGCACGTGCTTTGTGGGGCGCATATTCTGTCTCAAAAATTGCAATTGAAGCAGTGAGTAAAATTTTTGCAGCGGAGAATACTTATCCAAATATTCGCTTTAACTGCATTAATCCAGGCGCAACACGTACTGCAATGCGTGCGAAAGCTTACCCACAAGAAGATCCGAAAACACTACCTACACCAGAGTCGATCTTGCCTGCCTATCTCTATTTAATGGGTGAAGACAGCTTGGCACTCAATGGTCAAAGTATTGATGCGCAGGATTAAAAAAGTTAAAGATGAAAAGCTAGATTCAATTACGGCCAATCATCAAATCTGGCTTGCCTATACCTGAAAAGATATATACAAGCCTTTTTTATTATTGATAAAAACTCTTGATCTATCCGTAATTTTAATTGAACCATTAAATGATCTTCACAGTTTCTCTGCATTTTGCGCGTAGAGTATTCAACATGAGAGACATCAGATGTAAACGAGGATGCATCATGAAAAAGTTGTTCACCATCTTAGCCCTTTGCATAACCGTACTGACCACAAGTATGGCAAGCTTTGCCGATCCTCCTTTTGACCGAGGCCATGGTCCCAAAGGACCTAAAGGTGGAGGGCCACGCGGTGAGTGGAATGATCGTGGGCCAGGATTTGGACGTGATCATGATGAAGATCGTATCCGTGACGAACGCCGTATGCGCGAAGAACGTGGCTTTGAACGCTTAAAACAACATCGCTGGCAGCCTGGCTATGTTATGCCACAGCACTATCGTGGTAATGGCTATAAAGTCGACTATAAAGACAGTAACCTGCCGAAACCAGGCCGTAATCAGCAATGGTACAAAATCAACAATGACTATATTTTAGTCGACACAGATTCTAATAGCATTGTGAGTATTCGTGGTTTTTAAGGCGATAGACCCTCGCTATCGCTGAATAAAAAGGATAAAGCCTCTGGGTTTTATCCTTTTTTATTGCTTATCTAACTTAAAAATAAAAAGATTTTTTATATTCTTAAATGATGAATTTTCTTAATTTCTTCTTATTTCATATAGAGTTTTCACATTTATTCTTCTTAGCCTCCACGATTTATCTGCAATTGTTCACTAATCTTTAATTATTGAAATTTAACTCATCATTCGAGGTTTACAATGAAAAAATTAACAACAGCGATTGTTCTTTCACTTAGTGGTTTAGTTGCAACAACAGCAATGGCAGCACCAAATGATCATAATCATCATGGCAACTATCAAAACCATGAAGTAAAAACAGTTAAAGTGATTAAAAAAGATGACCATCGTAATGCGTGGAGAGTAGGTCAGGTTGTACCGCATGAGTATCGACATTCACGTTACGTGATCGACTATCGTCAACACCAAAAATTAACTAAACCGGGTCGCTATCAAAAATGGTATAAAGTGAACGGAAATTACGTATTAGTGAATGAACAAAGTCATAAAATCATTAGAGTTGTTCACTAATCAAAAAAATTTAAACACCCAAATTTCAATTTGGGTGTTTTTTTATCTAAAACATGCGGCTTTAGTCTTTTTTGTTTAGAATCATCTTTATATCTTTTTGCTGTTGATTCGAGATCGGTATGCCAAGTAAGCCTGAAAGTAAGTCGCATAATAACACCCAGCATTATGTACACTGGTTTCGACACTCAGCGCCCTACATTAATGCTCACCGCGATAAAACATTTGTGTTGATGTTTGGTGGTGAAGCAGTCCGACATCCTAATTTCGAACATATCATTCACGATATTGCTTTATTACATTCTCTTGGCATCCGCTTAATCTTAGTTCATGGCGCACGTCCACAAATTAATCAAAATCTTAAAGAAAAAGGAATCGAAACTCCTTTTTATGACAACAGCCGTATTACCACACGCGAATCTTTAAGCTGTGTCATGAGTGCTGTAGGTTCTATCCGCCTAGAAATCGAAGCATTGCTTTCTATGGGCTTAGCAAACTCGCCAATGTACGGCGCTCGCATAGATGTGGTATCAGGTAATTTTGTGACTGCTAAACCTTATGGCATTCGTGATGGCATGGATTTCCAGCTTACAGGTGAAGTTCGTTCTATCGATACCGATGCGATTGATCGGCACCTCGACAACCATAATATTGTACTGCTAGGACCAACAGGTTACTCCACTACAGGTGAGGTATTTAACTTAAGAGCTGAAGAAGTCGCAACTAAAACAGCAACTTACTTAAAAGCAGATAAACTCATTTTTCTAGGTGAGCAACAAGGATTGCTGAATGAAGATGAGCAAATATTACGTGAATTAAGCCCACATCAACTGGACTACTATATTCAACAATACCAAACCCTTAGCCCAACACTTACTTTACATTTGCAACAAGCAAAAAAAGCGTCTTTATCAGGCGTACACCGTGTTCACCTCATATCTTATGCCTATGATGGTGCACTAATTGAAGAGCTGTTCACTCGTGATGGTGTTGGTACCATGATTACCGATGCGCATTATGAAGAAGTTCGCATGGCCAACATTCAAGATGTGGGCGGTTTAATGAATTTATTACGTCCATTAGAAGAAGAAGGTATCTTGGTTTATCGTTCACGTGAACGTTTAGAGCAAGAGATTAGCCAGTTCGCTGTTATCGAACGCGATGGTACGATTCTAGCGTGTGCTGCACTTTATCCAATTCCAACAGAATTTAATGAAACACGTTCAGCAGAAATTGCCTGCGTCGCAGTACATCCAAGTTATCGTAAATCGAACCGTGGCAGCCAAATTTTGCAATTCCTTGAAGAAAAAGCAAAAGAACAAGGTATTCGTCAATTATTTGTTTTAACGACTCGGACAGCTCACTGGTTTTTGGAGCATGGTTTTCATCAAGTTACTGTTGATGACTTACCCAATGCTCGTCAGGCACTCTATAACTATCAAAGAAATTCTTTAGTCTTTAAAAAACCACTTCCTTAGCCTTTGCTATTTTTAAGATATTCTTATTTCAGATAAGCTTAGTTCAAAAAGTACAACCGTAAACACGATTAATTTATGGTTGTACTTTTTTTAAAATCTATTTTTTTAAGATTTTAATATTTTTTATTTTATTTACATCAACTTACTCGCAATTCATTAAATATATTTCTATTAGATAAATCATTTTTTCACATAAGTTTATAGCCTATTGTGTTTAGCTTTTTTTTGCATAAATAAAGACCGAATACTTATTTTTTCTGAAATAAAAATCCATTTAGGGTATCTGCTCATCCAATTATTTTTTCTTTTTCTCTTTCGGGGAGCACGAAATCTCATGGCACTTTTCAACACCACTTCATGGGCAAAATATTCAGTCATCGCGGCCAGCCTTGCAGGAGTGATGATGTTAAGTGGTTGTGCCAAAAAAGAGGAACAAGCCATCACAACTTTAAATATTGGCTACCAAAAATATGGGATTCTTCCTATTTTAAAGGCTCGTGGTGACTTAGAAAAAGCATTAAAAGAACAAGGCGTGCAAGTGAAATGGGTTGAGTTCCCTGCTGGCCCTCAATTGCTTGAAGGTTTAAACGTAGGAAGTGTTTCGCTGGGGGAAGCTGGTGAAGCACCACCGATCTTTGCTCAGGCTGCCAATCCAAATTTAGTCTATGTCGCAAACCAACCTGCTGCGCCAAAAGCTGAAGCACTATTGGTACAAAAAGACTCTCCAATCCAATCTATTAAAGATTTAAAAGGCAAACGTGTTGCTCTTAACAAAGGCTCGAATGTTCATTACCTATTGTTAAAAGTTTTAGAAGCCAACAACTTAAGCTTAAGTGATATTCAACCAGTTTATTTACCGCCATCAGACGCTCGTGCTGCCTTTGAAAAAGGTGCAGTCGATGCATGGGTCATTTGGGACCCGT
This sequence comes from Acinetobacter sp. GRABPA_MV_2, assembly GCF_056725885.1. Classification (NCBI taxonomy): domain Bacteria; kingdom Pseudomonadati; phylum Pseudomonadota; class Gammaproteobacteria; order Moraxellales; family Moraxellaceae; genus Acinetobacter; species Acinetobacter sp. GRABPA_MV_2. The sequence continues at coordinate 13,187 of NZ_JBWZNA010000013.1, read as the reverse complement.
TCTTTGCAGCAGCTGAACATCAAATTCAGGCCCGAGTTTTAGCAACAGGTGAAAACTTGGTGAGTAATCATCAGTTCTATTTAGCTGACCGTAAATTTGCAGAAAATAATCCGAAAGTACTCAACACTGTTGTACAGACACTTAACCAGACCACTGAGTGGGTAAGTTCACATCAGGATGAAGCTGCCAAGTTACTCGAAAAACCGACCGCACTTGAGTTGGATGTACTCAAAACTTCCATTTCACGTATGGGTTTCGGAGTGCAGCCAATATCTGACAAGGTGGCACAAGAACAACAATATGTGGCTGATGCTTTTTATGCACAAAAGCTCATTCCAAACAAACTCACCATTCAAGACGCCATTTTAAAACTGAAATAACCCCAGCTTGGGCACAGCTTAAATAACGATATAAATGCTGTGCCTTGCCTCAAGGGGAACAAGGATATCAATATGCAACATCAGTCATTATTTAGTAAGAGTCAGTGGACACAATTAATTAAGCGCCTCAGTGCAGTCACTGTATTAGGCTTAACAATCGCAGCGCCAGCTTGGGCAATTGATCCAACTGTGAAAGAACTTCGTATTGGTTTTCAAAAAAGTTCGATTAACTTTGCAATTGCCAAACAGCAAAAGCTATTTGAACAAGAATTTCCAAATGCAAAAATTACTTGGAATGAGTTCCCTGCTGGTCCACAAATTTTAGAAGCATTGGCTGTTGGCTCACTCGATGTCGGCGTTACTGGAGACACACCACCAGTCTACGCACAAGCAGCAGGCAAGCCTTTATATTACATTGCTTATGAAGCAGCTAAGCCATTGGCATCAGCAATTTTAGTTCCTAAAAACTCACAGCTCACCCAACTTAAAGACCTTAAAGGCAAACGCATTGCGTTGCAAAAAGGTTCCAGTTCACATTACTTACTCGTACAGGCTGTGCGTAAAGCTGGCTTAAAATGGAGCGATATTACCCCCATCTGGCTTGCTCCTGCCGATGCTCGCGCAGCATTTCAAAGAGGTGCCGTTGATGCATGGGCAATTTGGGATCCTTATTTCGCTTCAGCACAACTAGAAGACCAAGCTCGTGTTCTTACATCGGGTAAAGGTTTAAGCCCGAACTATACATTTTATTTAGCAGCTCCAAATTTTGTTAAACAACATCCTAAAGCTGTTTCTGGACTCATCAAACAAATCAATCAAGCTGACAAATGGGTTCAAAGCCATCAAGCAGAAACGGCAGGTGCGATTGGCCAAAGCACAGGGCTTAAGCCTGCAACCAGTGATTTATTCATTAAACGACGTCCACGCCCATCATCGGCAGCTCCGCTGAACAGCAAAGTGATTGCTGAGCAGCAGCAACTCGCAGACATTTTTACTCAACAAGGCATCATTCCAAAACCAATCAGCATTAAACAAGCTGTTTGGATTGCCAAGTAATTTCAACAGACATATAGGTAATGCACATGAAAATTTTCTGGTTTATTCCTACCCACGGTGATAGTCGCTATTTAGGTACAAGTAAAGGCGCTCGTCAGGTTGACCATGCCTATATGAAGCAAATTGCTGTGGCAGTAGATAATTTAGGTTACGAAGGTGTACTTATTCCAACAGGTCGTTCATGTGAAGACCCTTGGATTACGGCGGCTAGCCTAATTGATGCCACTCAACACCTTAAATTTTTAGTTGCATTACGACCAGGGGTAACGACACCAGCGTTGGCAGCACGTATGGCTGCAACGTTTGACCGTTTGTCGAATGGCCGTGTGTTACTCAACTTAGTGACTGGTGGTGATGAAGCAGAACTACGCGGTGATGGCTTATATGAAGATCACTCAACACGTTATCAAACTGCTAATGAATACGTAAAAATCTGGCGTGAGATTTTGACACGCTCACATACAGGTGAAGCTTTTACATTCCACGGTGAACGCTTACAAGTGGATGATGCAAAACTACTTTACCCACCTGTTCAAAAGCCTTATCCACCACTTTGGTTCGGCGGCTCTTCAGACGTCGCTGTCGATCTTGCAGCTGAGCAAGTCGATACTTACCTCACTTGGGGGGAACCGCCAGAAGCTGTCAAACAAAAGATCGAACATGTTCATGCTAAAGCTGAGGCTAAAGGTCGTAAATTAACTTACGGCATTCGCTTGCATGTAATTGTTCGTGAAACCAACGAACAAGCTTGGGCAGCAGCTAACGAGCTTATCCAATATCTTGATGATGCGACTATTGCTGCAGCACAGAAAAAATTTGCACAAATGGACTCTGTAGGCCAACAACGTATGGCGGCTCTCCACGGCGGCAACAGAGACAAGCTTGAAGTATCTCCAAACCTTTGGGCAGGTATTGGCTTAGTCCGTGGTGGTGCTGGAACAGCTCTTGTAGGTGATCCTGAAACAGTTGCTGCTCGCATTCAGGAATATGCTGACTTAGGTATTGATACCTTCATTTTCTCAGGCTATCCACATCTTGAAGAATCAATCCGTTTTGCAGAGTTGGTATTCCCGTTATTACCAATTGAAACTCGCGCTAAACTTGCTCAGCCAAATTTAACCGGTCCATTCGGGGAAATTATTGCCAACAATTATGTTCCAGACGAGAAGAAGCAAAATAGTTCCGTCAAGGAGCCTGCATGAGCAAAGCTGAAAGTGTTGTTTCACGTGGAACAAAACAAATCGGGCAGCGTTTGCTGCCTTGGATTTTCCCTATTCTTCTATTAGTTGTTTGGCAAATTGCCTCAAGTTCGGGTCTTCTAGAAAGCCGTATTTTACCTGCACCTACTGCTGTAGTTTCCGCCTTTTGGCATCTACTGGTGAGTGGTGAACTCTGGCAGCACGTTAAAGTCAGTGCAGGACGTGCTTTACTAGGGTTGTTGATTGGCGGTGGCTTAGGCTTGTTATTGGGTCTACTCAACGGGTCTTCGCGTTTCGCCTCTACCCTGCTCGATACGACCTTACAAATGATTCGTAACATCCCTGCCTTAGCACTTATCCCACTTGTCATCTTGTGGTTCGGCATTGATGAAACAGCAAAATTATTTTTAGTCGCAGTAGGTGTTTTCTTCCCTATCTATATCAACACTTATCACGGTATTCGGTCAGTTGACCCTCAATTGATTGAGATGGGCAAAAGCTACGGACTTTCACGTTGGCAGCTCTACAAAGAAATTATTTTGCCAGGTGCGATGCCTTCTATTTTAGTGGGTTTACGCTTTGCTTTAGGTTTGGTTTGGGTATTGCTCATTGTTGCTGAAACCATTTCAGCTCAAGCAGGTATTGGTTATATGACCATGAATGCACGTGAGTTTTTACAAACGGATGTAGTTCTGGTCGGTATTCTTCTGTACGCCTTACTAGGCAAACTGGCAGATGTTTTAGCACAGCTTTTAGAACGCTATTTACTACGTTGGCATTCTGGATATCAGAAATAAGGGAGCTTAGAACATGACAAATCTGAATTTAAATATTAATCAGAATGAAGTGCAGCTCATTCCGGAAGAACCAACAGAATCTCAAGAACCAGTATTAGGTGCAGAGATTCTGATTGAGCAACTTTATAAATTTTATGGTGAGGTAAAGGTCCTCGAAGATCTTGATCTACATATTCAGCCTGGTGAGTTTGTAGCAATTGTTGGCCGAAGTGGTTGTGGCAAAAGTACGTTATTACGTTTAATTGCCCAACTTGAAAAAGCCAGTTTTGGGGAAATCAAATTTAAATCTGCCCGACATTTGCGTGAAGGTATTACTAGCGACGATATTCGTGTCATGTTTCAAGATCCTCGTTTACTTCCTTGGAGAAATATTCTTCAAAATGTTCAACTTGGGCTACCAAAATCGCAACATGCTTTTGCTGAACAATTATTAGAAAAAGTCGGTTTAAAAGAAAAATCTGGGCAATGGCCTTCCCAACTTTCAGGTGGTCAACGTCAGCGTACAGCTTTAGCACGTGCACTTTCGCATACACCCCGCATATTATTGTTAGATGAGCCGTTAGGTGCATTAGATGCTCTAACTCGGCTTGAGATGCAAAGCTTGATTGAACGTTTATGGAAAGAGCAAGGCTTTACTGCAATTTTGGTCACACACGATGTGAGTGAAGCAGTGCAATTGGCTGACCGTATTATCTTATTAGATAAGGGCAAAATTGCTCAAAGTTTCCAAGTTAATTTGCCGCGTCCGCGTAAAAAAAGCATTACTTTTGCTCAGCTTGAGCAACAAGTACTCGATGCGGTTTTAGCAACTTAAGGTTGCGATGAGTAATCACAACTGTTCAACCGAAAAATGCCCAATTTACGAGCAATAAAACTGCTGCTTTATTGCTCTTTTTTAGGGCGAAATTTAAAAAATATTTTTAATAATAACAATAAACTAGTGAATCTCTCTATTTTTTGCACAATAGTATATCTATTACGCAAATAACTAGCTGTTTTTTGATTAAAAAAGCAAGACACCTGTGCACAAATCAAACAATTTCCCTTACAATGGGAATATTATTTTTTTAATTATGCAGCAGATGGAACAAAAAAAGAGTACCCAAAAGCGCAATCAGCTTCTTGCTGCGGCCCTTGACGTATTTTCAGTCTATGGGTTCAGTGGAGCAAGTCTGGATGAAATTGCCCAACTCGCCGACATGCATAAGTCGAATATTTTCTATTACTATGAAAATAAAGAGTCTTTATATGTAGAAGTGCTCACAACCGTTTTACAAAAATGGTTGGCCCCATTACAAACTTTAGAAGCTGAATTAGAACCAGCCGAAGCCTTATCTCACTATTTAATTCAAAAAATCGAACTGTCTCGTAGCCAACCGAAAGCATCAAGATTGTTTGCACTAGAAATTATTCAAGGCGCTCCACATATTTTACCAATACTGAAAGGGCCTTTGAAAAAGCTATTTAAGCGCAAAGCCAAGGTCATTCAGACTTGGCAAGAAGAAGGAAAGATTTCCCCAGATATCGACCCAGAATTATTAATCTTAAATATTTGGGGCCTTACGCAAAACTATGCAGATTTTGCAACTCAAATGGAAATGGTGACCGGTAAAACGCTTCGTAACCGCAGTATGTTCCAGCGTTCGATTGAGCATACAGTTCACCTGATGCTCTACGGCGTATTGCCTCGTTAAAACAAAAAAAAGATCGGCAAATTTGCCGATCTTTTTTTAGAAATGGTGTTGATAAAGGGCTAAAAGTTTCTGGGCACCTAACAATAAATTTTCTTCCCAATCCAGATACGCGGTGTCATCTGCCCCATCAGTAATATACTTCACCGAAATTAGTCGTACGCCTAACTTATGACATACTTTGGCTAAAGCATAGCCTTCCATATCCACGACATCACACGCGACTTTTGGATGACCTGTTTCAAATGAGTCTCCAGTTCCACAAATTGCTTTTGGCAAATCAGCAAAATGTGTTTGAAGATGAATTTCAGCTGGCAAGTGATCATCTAACGGCGTTACTCCTACTTCAAAACCTAAGGGAGAAACATCCATATCACGTTGTACAAAAGTTTTTACTTCGACCAAATCATGTCGATTAAATGCAGAGCTTCCAGCTGTACCGAGGTTAATTAAAGTTTTGCATCCTGTTTTTTGAATAACTTCAAATGCTTTAAAGGCAGCATTAATCTTACCAATACCACTGTAATGGACTTCTACACCTGCTTGTTCAAATAAACCCTTAGATTCATTAGGAAGTGCCATAATTAAAGCAATATCAGTGTTCATTCAAAAAGCTCAAATCAAAATTAAATAAGTTAGAAAATAAGTATAAATCAGGTGCAAAAGCTTTTTGCACCTTTTCATCATTACTGCACTTTTTGTTGTAAAGCGATTAAACACGGTGAAAAGAACAGTTGACCGCTATATGCGCCTGCAAGCGTTTTCTTCATTACCACGCCCCACATTGCCAATAATAAAAAACTCAATGCCACAGCAACGTATTGTAAAAATACAACTTCAACCTGATGTCCTAAGTTAAATAGGGCGAGAATAAATACGCCTAATGGAAAAGTTAAGCCCCACCAGCCCAAGTTAAATGGAATACCTGTCTTTGCGTGCCGAAGCGTTGTTAAAATCGCAAGACCAAGCCACCATAACCCAAAGCCTAAAAGCACGAGACTACCTACAACTCCTAAGGCTTGAAAGATATTCGCAAATTGGTCAAATCCTACGTTTGGCGCTACTCTTTGTGCCTGCTGCCCTAATAGCAATAAACCTAATGCACCTGTACCAATAGGACCTAAAGAGAGCCAGCTAGAAATAGCGACTTCTTTTTCAGGTAACTGATGCAAAGCCATACGCAACATTAAAATTGTCAAAATAGCGAATGCTGGTAAAACAGAGATTCCCCAGAGCACATAACCAGCCAGTAATAGATGAAAGCTGTGCACATCTGCTGGTAAATGTGCAACCAACATCCCCGCAGAACTTGCTGCTACTTCACAAGCAACTACAGGTAAAAGCCAGATTGCGGTCATCGTATGTAACTGATGGTTCTGACGGCTAAACATGCAAAACGGCACAATCCACGCAATTGCTAGCGCTAAAAAGACATCGATGTACCATAAAGCTTGGGCGATATGGATTGCGACTTCACCGTAAAGCCCAAAACCGAAGCTTAGAAACCCGTTTAATATCGTTGCGAGCCCCATCGGGATAGCCCCTAAAAACAAGCTCATATTTGGATGATTAAAAATTTGCTTCGCTTCATGAGGGAAAAGAAACCACCGCAATAAATAAAGAACTGAAAAAACGCTGAATAAGACAATATTAAATTGCCATAACCAAGTTGCTAACGTGAATAAAAAAGATTGAGCAAATGGCAGCTGGATTAAAATCATACTCACCACACCAGTACCCATAGTCGCTGTAAACCAATTTGGGGTAAAATGTCGTATAACATCTTTGCTTTGATTTAATTGATAAAAGGGTTTTTTCATCTTAGTTCTCTAATTAAAGAGTGGATAAAGGCATAGTAGAGCAAACCATTGATAAGCAAAATTGATTTATTTTTATTTAATTCATCAGTATTTTAAATATAAAGATATTCATATTGAAAAATAACTGAGTAAAAACACAACAACAAGACGAATCTGTGAGATTATGGCAATATATAGCCCTTGCAAAAATAGCCATATTTTAAGTTCATGAAACTGCTTCGTCTTAATGTGTTATCGCCCAATTTTCAGTTACCTCAAACAGCGGTGACTATTGGTAATTTTGATGGTGTCCATTTAGGCCACCAAGCGATGATTGCTCAACTCAAAAACATTGCTGCAGCACAAGGCTTAAAAACTTTGGTCATGATTTTTGAGCCACAACCTCTTGAGTTCTTTAAAGGTTACGATGCACCTCCTCGTATTAATTCATTACGGGAAAAAGTTGAATACCTAGCTGAGCTTGGCGTTGACTATATTGCGGTTGCTAAATTTGATGAACATTTCCGTAGCATGAGCGCATCTGCCTTCGCAGATTTATTAAAAAATAAATTAAATGCCCAGTCATTAGTTTTAGGGGATGACTTTCATTTCGGTAAAGACCGCCAAGGCAATAGTGAATTTTTAAAAGATTATGGCTTCCAAGTCACAAATTTACATACCATTGAACTTGAAGGTGAACGCGTCAGTTCAACCCGTATTCGCCAAGTACTTCAAGTGGGTAATCTCGCTTTAGCAGCTAAATTATTAGGCCGTCCGTACAGTATTACTGGACGTGTCCAATATGGCGACCAAATTGGACGAACTCTTGATTTTCCAACCATTAATGTTCGTCTCAACCGCCACAAACCTTGTTTAAACGGTATTTATGGCGTTGAAGTCATTTGCGAAACAACTTCACTCACTGAAAAAGTACGCCAAGAAACACCAGAGAAACCGGGAATTGCCGGATATCATGAAAATAGCCTCTATGGCGCAGGTCATGTCGGTACACGTCCCGCCATTCAGCAAGAACATCCGGAATGGAGATTAGAAGTACATTTCCCTGATGTTTCTGCTAATCTGTATGGCTTATTTATGCGGGTGACTTTTCTTCACTATCTTCATGGTGAATTGAACTACCCTTCGCTTGAGGCACTTAAGGCAGGAATTGATAATGACGTGAAACAGTTACGACAATATCGTAACGACACGACACAATTTCCTTTTTAATTCGAATTTTGATTGTAAAACATGTCAGCTCCCAAGCTGATTAAACTGGAAGAAAACTTGCATGAGCGATAAGCAAACTCCTGAGAATGCAGTGGACTACAAAGCCACGCTAAACCTGCCGGATACTCAATTTGCAATGAAAGCAAATTTGGCAGTACGTGAAGTGAAATGGTTAGAAGAGTGGTATACCGACAACATTTATCAGCAGATTCGTGCATCGCGTATTGGCAAGAAAAAATATATTTTGCATGATGGCCCTCCATATGCGAACGGTACAATTCACTTGGGTCACGCGGTCAATAAAGTACTCAAAGACGTTATTGTAAAAAGCCGTACGCTTTCAGGTTTTGATGCACCATATGTTCCAGGTTGGGACTGTCACGGTTTGCCAATCGAACTAAAAGTCGAAGAAAAAGTGGGTAAAGTGGGCGAAAAAGTTGACGCAGCAACTTTCCGTAAACTTTGCCGTGAATACGCGCTAAAACAAATTGATTTACAGCGTACTGACTTTAAACGTCTTGGTATTTTAGGTGATTGGGATAATCCTTATCTCACCATGAATTACAAACAAGAAGCCGATATCGTTCGTGCTCTAGGTCTCATCCAGAAAAATGGCCATATCCAGCCAGGCTTAAAGCCAGTGAACTGGTGTATGGACTGTGGTTCAGCTCTTGCTGAAGCAGAAGTTGAATACGAAGATAAAAAATCTGACGCAATTGACGTTGGATTTGGCGTTGTCGATCTAAAAGATTTAAGTGCTCGCTTAAACATAGAAGTTCAAGATCCGACAGATATCGTGATCTGGACCACTACACCTTGGACATTACCAGCTAACCAAGCAGTTGCGTTGCATGCCGAAATTGAATATCAATTGGTACAAGTGACAACTGAGCGCGGTAAGCAAAACTTCATTCTTGCTAAAGACCTAGTTGCTTCTGCGATTGAGCGTTACAAGCTTGAAAATCCAGTTGTTTTAGCTGATTTTACAGGTTCGGCTCTTGAAAACCTTACCTTACAACACCCTCTACTTACTGATCGTCAAGTTCCGGTTATTTTAGGTGAACACGTTATCGCAACAAGCGGTACAGGTGCCGTACATACAGCACCTGGCCATGGTGCAGACGACTATAAAGTAGGTCTTCAATACAACCTTAAAGTAGATAACCCAGTGGGTGGTAATGGTGTTTATCTCCCAACTGCTCCAATCTATGCTGGTGAGCACATCTATAAAGCCAATCCAAAGATTATCGAAGCTTTGGGCGCTGTAGGCCGTTTATGGGCTCATCAACCAATTAAACACAGCTACCCACACTGTTGGCGCCATAAGACTCCTATTATTTTCCGTGCTACACCACAATGGTTCATTAGCATGGATCAAAAAGGGTTACGTGAAGGTGCGCTTAATGCTATTGAAAATGATATCGAGTTTGTACCGAACTGGGGTAAAAACCGTATTGAATCAATGATCGAAGGCCGTCCGGACTGGTGTATTTCACGTCAACGTACTTGGGGTGTTCCAATTCCATTCTTCGTTCATAAAGACACGAACGAATTACACCCACGTACACCTGAACTCATCGAAGAAGTTGCTCAACTGATCGAAGAAGAAGGTATCGAAGCATGGTTCAAACGTGAAGCAAAAGACTTCATTGGTGAAGATGCTGAACAATATAACGCTGTTCGCGATACACTCGATGTATGGTTCGACTCTGGTACAACGCATTACGCTGTACTTGAGCAACGTGATGAATTAGAAAGCCCTGCCGATTTATATTTAGAAGGATCAGACCAACACCGTGGTTGGTTCCAATCTTCTTTATTAACGTCCATGGCAATTCACAATCGTGCACCATATAAGGCATTGTTAACACATGGTTTTACAGTGGATGAAAACGGTCGTAAGTTATCAAAATCTTTAGGTAACTATATCCCACTTGAAGAAATCATCAAACAGCTTGGTGCCGATGGTTTACGTCTATATGTAGCTTCTAGTGACTACCGTTATGAAATCGCAGCATCGAAAGAAATCTTTAGCCGTGTAAGTGATAGCTATCGTCGTATTCGTAATACTCTACGCTTCTTACTTGCCAATCTAAATGGTTTCAAACCAAGTACTGATGCTTTGGACGTAGATGACCTTATTGCTCTAGATCAATACATCTTACAGCGTGCAAATGAAGTACAACAAACTATTATCACTGCCTATGAAGAAATGAACTTCCATGTGGTGTGTAGTGCGTTAACGAGCTTCTGTATTAATGACTTAGGTGGTTTCTACCTAGACATTATTAAAGATCGCCAATACACCACTAAAGCGGATTCTCAGGCACGCCGTTCTGCACAAACAGCGCTTTATCATATTGTTCAAGCATTTATCCGTTGGATGAGCCCAATCCTAAGCTTTACCGCTCAAGAAGCTTGGCCACTGATTCCAGAACAAACTGAAAAGTATGTATTTACATCAGAATGGTATGACTTGCCTGTTTCATCAAAAGCAAACTTGCTTTCTGAAGAAGATTGGCAAACATTGATTAGCGTAAAATCTGCAGTAAATAAACAGATTGAAGCAGCGCGTAACGCTAAACTTGTCGGCAGTAATCTTTCAGCCAAAGTTGAACTTTGGGCAAGTGAATCATTACAAACAGTTTTAAACCAACTGGCTGATGAACTCCGTTTTGTTCTTATTACTTCGCAAGTAGTAGTACATCCATTTGCTGAGCAAGGTGAAGCAACTGAAATGGAAGGCTTACGTGTACAAATATCTGCAGCTGAAGGTGAAAAATGTGCACGTTGCTGGCACGTTCTTCCAGATGTAAATACACATGCCGATCATCCTGGTTTATGTGGTCGTTGTATTGTGAACGTCACTGGTCGTGGCGAAGTGAGAAAATATGCCTAATTCACAAGCTAAAAAAGGCTTATTCCAGTTTTATCCACATAATCTGATTTGGCTTGGACTTTCTGTCCTTGCCATTGTATTGGATCAATGGACAAAATGGATTGCAAGTACACATCTCAACTATGCAGATCCTGTACCAGTACTTCCATTTTTAAACTGGACACTATTACATAACTATGGTGCAGCTTTTAGCTTTTTATCTGATGCAGGAGGATGGCAGCGCTATTTCTTCACATCTTTAGCGGGCTTAGTTTCAGTACTTTTTGTATTTTGGTTAATGCGTATGCCTAAAAAAATGGTGGTACTACCTGTAGCCATCGCTTTAATTTTAGGTGGAGCTTTAGGCAATTTAATTGACCGTATTACCCTAGGTTATGTGGTCGATTTTATTCATGTTTATTACCAAAATCATCACTTTCCAGCTTTTAATATTGCGGACAGTGCCATCACCCTAGGTACGATTTTGCTACTCATTGATACATTCTTCCTTGAGAAGCAACGTAACCAAAATTCGGATGCATAATATGACCGAAATTATTCAACCTAACGAAGAAATTCGTATCCAAGAAGGCTCTAAAGTCGATCTACACTTTTCTGTGGCTATCGAAAATGGTGTAGAAATTGACAATACACGTAGCCGTGAAGAGCCAGTTAGTCTGACGATTGGTGACGGAAACCTTTTACCAGGTTTCGAAAAAGCATTATTCGGTTTACGTGCAGGTGACCGCCGTACAGTACACCTTCCACCAGAAGATGCTTTTGGTCCGTGGAATCCAGAAAATGTTCAAACTTTCGATACAGTTAAGTTTGAGCAACGCCCTATTCCTGGTCACATGATCGAATTTGAAGATAAGGCAAAAACCACCTTATTCGGTGTAGTAAAATCAGTTAATGATGACATTACAGAAATTGATTTTAATCATCCGTTAGCTGGGAAAAACATTACCTTTGAAGTAGAAATATTCAAGGTTACTCCTGAAGGCCAACAAGGCATTAAGCTAATGTAAATAAAAAAGCCCTCTAAATGAGGGCTTTTTTATGATTCAATTTTTATTAGAGACATAAGAATCCTTACAAATTCTATATTCTCTCCTATCTATATAATGAATTAAGTTATAAAGATAAAAATTCTTAGGAAAAATACATGCTGGTCTATATTATCGTAGGAAGTGTTCGTGAAGGACGTACAGCAATTAAAGTTGCCAATTGGGTAGAATCCACAATTCCATCATTTAATTTAAAAGATTTCCAAACAGAAGTAGTTGATTTAAAAGAGTGGAATTTACCGTTATTTTCAGGCTCTCATCCACCTGCTACCGGGATTTATGATCAACCTAAACAACAAGAATGGGCAGACAAAATTGCTCAAGCAGATGCATTTATCTTTATTAGCCCAGAATACAACCATGGTTACAGTCCAGCTTTAAAAAATGCACTTGATTATGTCGGTAAGGAATGGGGTGGTAAACCTGCTGCATTTATTGGCTATGGTTCAACAAATGGCTCTCGCTCGATTAGCCAAATACGTCAAGTCACCTCAAGTTTAAGTATTATTGACCCGAATGCTGTAATAGAGATAAGAGATATATTTAAACGTAATAAAGATGAAAAATTCGAAGCTAATGAGTTTGAAGTAAAAGGTCTTCAATCCATTATTGAGAAATTACAGAAATATCATTTGTCTTAATTGAACAAAAGGCCTCTTTTCTAAACAAAAGAGGCCTTTAATTTTATAAACTCTTTAAATACTCCACTACATCAGTATTACCTGCCATTTCTGCAAGCTCTAATGCTGTGTATTCACTTTTGTAAGCGACATGCGCACCTGTTTCAATTAAGAGTTGAACTATCTCTAAATGATCATTTTCAGCAGCTGCTTGTAGAGCACTATATCCCTCATCATCTGTCTGATTAGGATCTTCTCCCTCTATTAGTAATTCTTTTACTTGATCGATATCACCTAGAGATGCCCAATAAATTAATGCAGGCAAAGATAGCTCTTCATCATCTTCAGGTATTGGAGAGAAAGAATTGATTTTCATAGACGCACCCAAAAATAATAGAGTTCATCATTATAATATTCATAGAATACAACAAGGATACAAATCTAATTTTGAATCTATCTTTTATAAAAAT
>NZ_JBWZNA010000012.1:0-121826 GCF_056725885.1 Acinetobacter sp. GRABPA_MV_2 | reverse complement strand
AATTCTTTAAATATTCAATCAAAATGTCTTAATGTTGAACAATATGTAAAGAGTGTAGAAAGCTTAAAAAAGCCATGTCTATTGATCAAAATCTTCATCACCAAATCAATGCCTAAAATTGCTGTAAGTAATTTTTCTAATCTTCTTTGGCTGCTCAATTGGCTCGTATTAGTTCTGATATAAACCGTTTTAGTCTTTGGCTAGTTCAAATTGTATTTCTGGGCAATACATATTGTATTCAACTACAGCCTAGTTACTTACCTGAGTTTTTGGTTTTATATGCAATTACATACTTTAATAAATTTCACTAATTAAAGTGAAAATTTTTTTATGGGTTTTTTTATATAAAGCTTTGTTTTTGGCTGTAATTTTTTAGGAGTGATTTATGAAACGTCGGTTTTTTATTTTGAGTAGCGCTATTCTTTTATGCTTACCTACACTTGCAACAGCTAAAGAAGTTAATAAATTAAAAGTTAATGAGACCTTTGATGTAAAGATTATTACTGATGGCTTGAGCTCTCCATGGGAAATGCTGTGGGGCCCAGATAACATGCTTTGGGTTACTGAACGTGAAGGAGCTCGAGTAGTAAGAATTAATCCTGAGACTGGAGAGAAAAAAGTTGCTGCAACAATTGACGGTGTATTTATAGATCATCAGCATAATGGTCTTTTAGGGATGGCTTTTGCACCAGGCATGACAGCGAAACAAGGTCAAGTCTATTTAACCTATACTTATAAGGGCGCCAATCAAGCTGGAAAACAAGGATTCTGGGCTAAAATTATTAAGATGGACTATGATGGCAGAACAGAAAAGCTTAGAAATCCAAAAACTATAATTGACGGAATTCCTGCTGCGAATGACCATAATGCTGGAAGATTGGTTTTTGGTCCTGATCAAAAGTTGTATATGTCTAAAGGTGAATTAGGACATAATCAGGGGCATGCTCAATGTTTACTAAATGAAGCACAACGTACTCCAACAGCAAATGAAGTTAAAAATTCTGATTGGACTGCATATGTTGGTAAGGTTTTACGCCTAAATGCGGATGGTTCAATTCCTTCGGATAATCCACGAATTGATGGTGTTCAAAGTCATATATTTACTTATGGTCATAGAAATCCACAAGGTTTAGTCTTTGTAGGAAAAGAATTATTCTCGGTAGAACATGGACCATCTAGTGATGATGAAGTAAATCGTTTAGTTGCAGGAGGAAATTATGGGTGGCCTAATGTTGCAGGTTATTTAGATAATAATTCTTATCAATATGAAAATTGGTCTGGTGCTCCAGACTGTAACAAACTTGTGGGTGCCACAGATACTAATCGCGTTAAAACTCCTCCTCAAGTCCCTGTAATGAAAGAGACTGATTGGAAAGCTCCAAGTAATTTCCATGAACCAATAAAGACTTTTTTCACTGTCCCTAAAAATTATAACTTTGACGACATACGCTGCAAAGATATGTCTTATCTCTGTTGGGCAACAATTGGCCCTTCGAGTGTGACGTATTATCCTAGTAATGGTCCGATCAAAAACTGGCAAAATAGTTTGTTGGTCACCTCATTAAAAAATGGTGCACTGTATACTGTTGTATTAGATGGAAATAAAGTTCAAGCACAAGGTGATGGAGGAAAATATTTTCATACTCAGAACCGTTATCGTGTTGCACGACTTAGTCCAGATTTAAAGAGTGTATATCTTGCAACAGATGTAACGGGGAATGTACTCGATGAAAATGGAATACCAACGAATAAAATGGCTAATCCAGGTTCAATTATTAAATTAACATATCATCCATGATATTAGTATTTTAGTAAAACAACTCTTTATTTTTGAACGAGCTAATGTTAATTATCTAAAGATAAAGAATAATGAAAATTCATGTTTAGGATTAATTTTTAAAATTAATCCTAAACATTTTATTTAACCTAAATGTTAGCTGATAGGAGGGTTAGTTTCAGGATTTGATAGAAAGTCTTTTACACAATCCAAAAATACTTGAATTTTTTTTGGAGATTTTTCTGCATAAGGTGTGATTGCATAAAAATAAAGTTTTGGAGTATAAAAATCGTCTAAACATCTTATAATTTCTCCATTATGTTCACTTTTTTTTACTAAGAACTCTGGTAAAAATATAAGTCCTTTATCTTCTTTACAGAAATCTAAAAGAATATCACTATTGTTACATATTAATTTAGGTGGTGAAATAGTTAGATTGTTTTTTAAATCTGACCTAGAATGTAAAAAAATATTATGCTGGATTAAATCCTTAATAGTTTGAGGCTTTCGATGTTTTGTAAAGTATGAAGGTGTACCATAAAATCTTCTATAGTAAGTATCTATAAGATGTGTGTTTTTTTCATCAAATTCTTCTTCAATTTTTAAAATAATATCTAAGTTGCCTTCATTTGTATTAGACTCATTATCTGAAAATAATAAGTTGATTATTATGCTTGGATATTGTTCCTTGAATTTTGAAATAATTTCTGGGAAGCAGGTTTTAGTGAAAGAGTGGGGTGCCTGAATTGTTAATATGCCTTCAGGGTATTTTTGATCGTATATAAAATCATTAGTTGCCGCTTTTAATTCATTTTGGATAACTTTACATCGTGAATAGAATTTTTCACCTGAAGTGGTTAAATTCATATTTCTAGTATTACGAATAAATAAACTGGTACTAAATGTACTTTCTAAATGATAGATTCTTTTAGATACTTGATCTCGGCTAATATTTAGTTCAAGAGCCGCTTTGCTAAAGTTACCATTTTCAACAACAGTAATAAAAGCATTTATACAATCTAATTTATCCATTGCAGAGCGAAAATATAGGAGGATTTGTCGGTAAGGTATATAAATTTATTCAAGTTATCAATAATTGTATATTGTGAAAATACATATTGTATTTAAATTGATATCTAGGAATTTACATAACTTTTTGGTTATATAGTCATCTCTTCTAGGTAAGCCAATTGGATTAAAGATGAGTAAAAATAGTAATACTGAAATTCCTTCCGTTCTTTGATGGATAATTAGATTTTTAGCGATTGTTTTTAAATTAATGATGGGGTCTAAATTTAAAATTTTGATAAATGTTCTTGAAGTTTTGTGTGATGAGTGGAAAAGATTGATTTTAATGTTTTTGAAAGTTATTTTATTTTTGAAATTATATAATTATTAAATAAATTTGGATTTAAAAAATGAATAAAAAGCGTTTAGAATTACTGAGTGATGTTTTTTTTGTTGCTGTTATTTTGAGCATGGTGATGCATATAGAAATCCCAAAGAATAATGATTTTTATTCTTTGGTTAATGAAGCTTGTTGTTTTACTTTTTATGTTTTAACTTTTATTTTTATAGTGATTTTATGGAACTGTCATTATCACTTGTTTCAAGTTGTTGATAATATTAATGGAAAAATTTTTAAAATTAATCTTTTTTTTATATTTTGGATAACTATTATTCCTTTTTCAGTGGAGTGGATGGTATCAACAAACTTTTCACGAAATCCAGTATCTATTTATACGTTTATCTTATTTGTATGCAGTATTTGCTATAAAGTTTTAGAAAAAACTATTATTCGGTTTGAAAGGAAAAAATACTTGACTTCAATTTTGTTTAATAATCATGAGAAATTATTTGATTCTAATTTTTTTTATTTCTTTTCTTTTGTGTTGAGTTGGTTTTTTCCAAAAATTTCATTATTATTTTTAAGTTTTATAATAATTTTTCTTTTGTTTTCATGTAGTAGGGTTGAAAAATATTTTAATGAATGTAAAAGTCATTAGATAATTTGTTATTGGTCTATTTCTTTTGAGTGAAAAATAGATAGATAATAGATTTTAGTGACTAAATAGCATAAAAATAGTTAACTTGTTTATAATAAATATGACGTAACAAGTGATAGTAAATCGATATACAACTCTATTAAACTTTTTCGTTCTATATCAACTTCGAACTATTAATATACGCTAGGCAATAGATAAAATTAAAAGCCAGTTTGTCACTATATCTACGGATGTGGTTTTTATACTTTTAAGACATTTACTTTATTGCTTGATCAGACAAATGCGTGGCTGATAACAAAAAATATTAGACCGGTCGTCTATCAAGCTATATAGTTAGGCCTTACTTTGTTGACCTTCTAGTTTAAAAGAGAAAATTAATGTCTATTATTCTTCATCATTTAAATGCTTCACGCTCATTTCGCATTCTGTGGTTACTTGAAGAAATTAATCAACCATATGAATTAAAAAGTTATTTTCGAGATAAAGCTACAAATCTTGCACCTCAAGAATTAAAAAACATACATCCTTTAGGAAAATCACCTGTGATTGAACTTAATGGAAAAGTAATTGCTGAATCAGGTGCCATTGTAGAAATTTTGATTGAAAAGTTTGCTCCTCAACTGATGCCCGCGAAAGATTCAGACAGTTATCTTGATTATTTACAATGGGTTCATTTTTCAGAAAGTTCTGCTATGGTTCCATATTTATTAAATATTTTTAATTCGATTGAGTTAAAAAATGGCACTCAATTAAAGTTCTTAGATCAATATGCGCAGACTGAGTTGGATAAAGTATTTTCATATTTAGATCAACAGTTAGTAGGCAAAAAATTCTTAGTAGGCGATTGCTTAACGGGTGCAGATTTTATGATTGGTTTCGTAGTCTATGGTCTAATTAATTCTTTAAATATTCGGTCAAAATATCTCAATATTGAACAATATGTAAAAGGTCTAGAAAACCTAGAAAGCTGGAAAAAAGCCATGTCTATTGAACAAAATCTTCATCAACATACCAATGCCTAAAAATTGCTGTAAGTCATTTTTCCAATATTGTTTAGCTGCTCAATTGGCTCGTATTCATTCTTTCACGAGTTCTGCTAAACCAGCGAGTTAAAGACCCCGTTGTTTTAAAATTATGATTTGAAACTCTTGTCCCTCTAATTGATGACAAGAGTTTCTAAGACGATTTAAATTACATTTCTGAGTTCATTTGCCGTGTTACGCAGCAATGGCAAAATTTGCTGAACTAAATAATCTTCTTGTACACGGTTGGTTTGCGACATGCAGTTAAGCGCTGCTATGGCTTGACCTTGTGCATTAAATACGGGCACAGCAATCGCAATCACGCCAAGCTCATGTTCTTCTTTAGAAAGACAATAATCCGATAACGAAATACCCTTAAGCACTTCAAAAAACTTTGACTCATCTACAATGGTAAAAGGGGTTAAGCGCTTTAAACCATAATTTTTTACCCACGTATGTTGAGCTTCTTCGGGTAGTGCTGCCAGCAATACTTTACCTGTAGACGTGGCATGCGCAGGGAGTCGGTTACCTAAATGCATACCATAAGGGCTAACACGCAGATTATCTTGCTGAGGTAAATAACTACGGGCAATCGGCACCACTTCGTTATCGTCCAGAACCACAATCGAAAAAGTTAGAGATGTCTGCGCACACAAAAGATTTAAAAATGACTGAGCAACTTTAGGCAGGTGGGCAGAGCTTAAATAAGAACTCGAAAAGCGCAGCACGCGATGAGTGAGCCAAAAGTAGTGTTCATCTGTTTCTAAATAGCCTAAGTACTTTAAAGTTTTTAGATAACGCCTTGCCGCTGTACGGCTAATGCCTGTTCGCTCGGCTACTTGAGTGACATTAAGCCGCTGGCGATCCGTTCCAAAAGCTTCGAGTAAAGCTAAGCCTTTTGCTAAGCCTGCAATGTAGTCTTCTTGACGAATTTTCTCATGCGAGTTTGGGTGCTCTAAAAAAGCATCGAGAGAAGGCATCCTTTCGTTCCTGTTATTTTGGTTATTTCTGTCCGCTATTCGGACAAACTAAATGATAAACGGTTATTTTCGTCTTGGATACATAGTGCACAAAACTTAAAGCCAGTAATTTAAAAGTCAGGATGAAACAAGGATGAAGTTATGGATAGTTTAAAGACACAGGTTGCAATTATTGGATCTGGACCAGCAGGGTTATTGCTGGGGCAACTTCTATATAAAGCTGGCATCGACCATATTATTGTTGAGCAACGTAGTGCTGAATATGTGGCTTCGCGGATTCGTGCAGGAATTTTAGAGCAAGTTTCGGTCGACTTACTGAAACAAGCAGGCGTTGACCAAAACCTAAAAGACAAAGGATTACCGCATTCAGGCATCGAAATCTTAACCAATGGTGAATTGCATCGCGTTGATTTGGCTGCACTCACGGGTGGCAAACAAGTAACCGTATATGGTCAGACCGAAGTCACCAAAGATTTAATGACTGCGCGTGAAGCAGAACAGCTCACTTCATTTTATGAAGCTCAAAATGTACAAGTGAAAGATTTTTACACTGAACCAAAAGTTGAGTTTGAGTACCAAGGTAAAGCTTTTGAAATTCAGTGTGACTTTATTGCTGGTTGTGATGGCTACCACGGTGTCTGCCGTGCCAGCGTACCTGAAGATAAAATTAAAACCTTTGAAAAAGTTTATCCGTTTGGCTGGTTAGGGGTGTTGGCCGATGTGCCACCTGTAGCCGATGAACTCATTTATGTACAGTCAGAGCGTGGATTTGCTTTATGTAGTATGCGTTCAGAAACACGTAGCCGTTATTATTTACAAGTCCCTTTAACAGATCACGTCGAAGATTGGTCAGATGAAAAGTTCTGGGATGAGCTAAAAAACCGTCTAGACCCTGAAAGCCGTGAAAAGCTAGTCACAGGACCTTCTATTGAAAAAAGTATTGCGCCGTTACGTAGCTTTGTGACCGAGCCAATGCGTTTCGGAAAACTATTTTTAGCAGGTGATGCTGCGCATATTGTTCCACCGACAGGAGCAAAAGGCCTCAACCTCGCGGCTTCTGATATTGCTTATTTATCAAGTGCGCTTGTTGAATATTATGTTGAAGGTTCCGAGCAAGGTATAAATGAATACTCAGAAAAATGCCTACAACGTGTATGGAAAGCGGAGCGTTTTTCTTGGTGGATGACTCATTTATTGCATCGTTTTGAAACTGAAAGTGAGTTTGATCATAAGATTAAACAAGCCGAGTTAAGTTATGTGCTTGGATCAATTGCAGGTAAAACCACATTGGCCGAAAACTATGTCGGTTTGCCTTATGAGATTAAGCAAATTGATAGTTTCAAGCACGCAAGCTAAAGACTAAGTAGAAATAAAAAGGGCATGCAAATGTCCTTTTTATTTATAAAAACTTAACTGGTAAGCAATAGCTTAAGAGACTGTTTTGCTTAAAAGATCAGCATTAATAAAAGCTTTTGTCATATTTTTTCAGTATATTGCTATTAATTTCTTTATTTATAAATTCTAAGTTTGTATGGAACAGGATCAAGCTCGCATACCTAAATATATTCCTATCCGCGATGCAATTGCCCACGATATTGAATCTGGCGTATTAAAAGCCCACGCAAAACTCCCTTCGGAAAGAGTGCTTTCAGAACAATTCCAAACCACTCGAGTGGCTGCACGTGAAGCTTTGTTGGCTTTGGAAACTGATGGCCTGATTTATCGATTAGATCGCCGTGGTTGGTATGTTCGTTCTCCTCGTATTATTTATCACCCGCAATCTACCAAAAACTTTAATCAGTTTGTGATTGAACAAGGCTATGAACCTTCGACAGAAGTGATTTCGAGTGAACTGACTCAGGCTACTTCTTGGGATGCTAAGCATTTAAAAGTTGAAAAAGGGCATCCGATTTATTCAGTTTGGCGACGTCGTTGTATTAATGGACGACCTGTTTTGGTTGAGCATTTACGTGTTAACGCCGAGTTTTTCCCTGAGTTTTTAACTCATGATCTTAAGCAATCGATTACTTTACTGATGGCAAATCAATATAACTGCCATATCACCAGAGCTGATATTAACCTCTATCCAACGGCCTTATCGGAACAGCAGGCCAAAGCATTGCATGTCAATGTAGGCGCGCTCGGTTTATATATTCGTCGTAGTAATAGAAATAAAGAAGGCGTAATTACTGATGTTGACCAAGAATATTGGCTACATGATGTTTTAGATTTACATTTCGAAGCGCGAGCATAAAAATATAATCTGGTTTAAACCAGATTAATTAAACTGTCATATAAAGCTGTTGAAATACGAGCATCAAATAATTGCATTCGATGGTTTGCAGATGAAACAGTATGTTCAACAGACAATTAAACTTGGTACTGCATCAGTTTTAGGTGTGGTGGTTGCTATTCAAATGGGATGTTCATCAGCAACATCAAAAAACTCAGAAGAAATTACAGTCTATACGGCAGTGGAAGCCGACCAGCTCAAACAGTATCAAGAAGAATTACACAAAGCCTATCCAGAGCTAAAAGTAAAATGGGTACGTGATTCAACAGGTGTGATCACCGCTAAACTTTTGGCAGAGCAGAAAAACCCACAAGCGGATGTGGTTTTTGGTGTGGCTTTAACCAGTTTACTGGTCATGGAAAAGAAAGACATGCTTGAGCCTTTCAAACCTGAAGGTGTTCAAAATTTAAAACCAGAATTTGTAAGTCAAAAACCTGTACCGACTTGGACGGGTATGGATGCATGGGAATCTGCAATTTGTGTAAATAAAGTCGAATTAGAAAAACGTAAGTTACCAATTCCAAAAACTTGGAAAGATTTAACCAACCCCATTTATAAAAACCTGATTGTGATGCCAAATCCAGCTTCGAGTGGCACAGGCTATTTAGATGTCACGGCTTGGATGCAAATTTGGGGCGAAAAGCAGGCATGGGACTATATGCAGGCTTTAGATAAAAACATTTCACAATATCCTCACTCTGGCTCAAAACCTTGCAAGATGGCTGCACAGGGAGAAATCCCAATTGGAATTTCCTTCGGTTATCCAGCCTTTAAATTAAAAGCAGAGGGTGCACCTTTAGAAGTGGTTTATCCAACTGAAGGTTTAGGTTGGGAAATGGAAGCCTCAGCAATTGTGAAAGGAACCAAGAAATTAAGTAGCGCACAAAAATTTATAAATTGGTCGGTAAGCAAAGCGGCAAATGAAGCCTATGCCCATAACTTTTCAATGGTGGCCTACAAAGGCATTGAAAATACCACTATGGACTTCCCGAAAAACCTTCCCCAAATGCTCGTAAAAAATGATTTTTATTGGGCGGCAGAGCAGCGTGAACGTATTTTGGCTGAATGGTCAAAGCGTTTTGAAAAGTGATCTTTTGGATAAGGGCCTTATTATGCAAATTCC
Organism: Acinetobacter sp. GRABPA_MV_2; assembly: GCF_056725885.1. NCBI lineage: Bacteria > Pseudomonadati > Pseudomonadota > Gammaproteobacteria > Moraxellales > Moraxellaceae > Acinetobacter > Acinetobacter sp. GRABPA_MV_2. The sequence goes on along the minus strand of NZ_JBWZNA010000012.1, from coordinate 112,625 downwards.
TTCGTCATTGCAATCATCGCTGCTAGGTCAAAACCAAAAGGCCGCGTTAGCAGGGCATTTATTGTCGACATTAACGACCTATAAATATCCTGAACATGGCCCCTCAGTTTTAGAAGTAGTGGATATTCAAAAAAAGTTCCAACACTTTCAGGCCCTAACGCATATTAATTTAGACCTGAAAGCTGGCGAGTTCGTGAGCTTTTTGGGACCTTCTGGATGCGGTAAAACCACATTGCTACGCATAATTGCGGGTCTAGAAAAACCTGATTATGGAAAGGTTATAAAAAGGGGCGCAGACATTACATTGTTGAGTGCTGAAAAGCGTCACTGTGGCATTGTGTTTCAGAACTATGCGTTATTTCCAAACTTAAACGTTGAAGAAAATATTGCGTTTGGCTTAGACAAAAAGAAATGGGATAAGGCACAGCGTAGTCAACGAGTTCAGCAATTATTAGAACTGATTGAATTACCCGATATTGCTAAAAAATATCCAAATCAATTGTCGGGTGGGCAGCAGCAACGTATTGCGCTTGCTCGGGCAATTGCACCGAATCCTGATATTTTACTGTTGGATGAACCATTGTCTGCACTCGATGTTCAGGTACGTCTAAAGCTAAGACAAAAGATCCGTTCGATCCAATCGCAGCTCAATTTGCCAACGATTATGGTCACACACGATCAAGAAGAAGCATTAAGCATTTCTGACCGTGTTGTGGTGATGAATCATGGGGTCATTGAGCAAATTGATACGCCGCACAATATTTATTACAAGCCACAAACCCAATTCGTTGCAAAGTTTATTGGCACCATGAACTTTTTAACTGCCACTTGTTCAGTCGCCAATCAGCTCGAGGTTTTAGGTTTTATTCTTCTAAATTTGGAACAGCAAAAACTTAAAGCAGGGCAAAACTACAACATTGGTTTTAGACCGGAAGCTGTCGAGTTGGTTGATGATTTTGGTAGTGATAAAGAATCGTTGTATTTACCAGTTAAAGTATTAAGCACTGAGTTTTTAGGCGCAAAACGCCGTTTGTTTTGCACTATTCATATTGATGGAATTGAGCAGGCAAAGCACCTTTTGCAAATTGAAATTGAAAATACCATGTTCAAATCTTTGCAAGAACTCATGTTTATAAAAGTGCCTAATCAGCTCATTCATGTCTTTGACGAACAAGGGTACGCACTATGTTAAATGAAGCTGCTTCAGCGGTTTTAAAAACACAGCCGCGTCGAAAAACTGAATATTCATTAAGATCAAATATTGCTTTAGCTGCCGTCGCAATCGCTTTGACTTTAGCAATTATTGCTCCTTTAATGATGCTGTTTGAAACGGCATTTTTTGATGAAAATCAAAATTTTGTTGGCCTAGAAAATTTTTATAATTATTTTGCAAGCCCAGCTTTACTCGGCTCTGTATTTAACTCGGTGTGGGTTGCTTGTGCTGCTACTGTCATTACAGTATTTCTTGCCAGTATTTATGCTTTTGCACTCACCAATGTGAATATAAAAGGCAAAGGCTTCTTTAAAGTGGTCGCTTTTTTACCCATTTTAGCGCCGTCACTTTTACCATCTTTGGCATTGGTTTATTTGTTTGGTAAGCAAGGTGTGTTTAAACCTTTACTGGGCGATATACAAATTTATGGTCCAATCGGTATTTTAATCAGTTATTGCTTTTGGCTATTTCCAGCAATTTTAATGTTGATGATGGTGTCTTTTCGCAGTGTCGATCAGCGTTTAATTGAGGCATCTTTGTCGCTAGGTAAAAATATCTGGAAGACACATTACCACGTCACATTACCTGCAATTCGGTATGGACTCATCAGTGCAAGTCTGGTGGCTTTTATTTATGTGCTGACCGATTTTGGGATTCCGAAAGTCATTGGCGGTTCATTTAATATGATGGCGCTTGATGTCTATAAACAGATTATTGGTCAGCAAAATATGAGCATGGGTGCGGTAATTTCCATCTTATTGTTGTTACCAGCAGTTTTTGTATTCATTTTCGATCGTATTCAAAGCAAACGCCATGCACGGTTTCAAGCTTTTCAGGCTAAACCTTACATTGCGACATCGAATAAAAAACTTGAAGTCGTTCTGAGCTTATTTTGTGGGTTGGTTTCAGGTGCGATTTTACTCATTATCTTTACGGCAGTGCTGGCTTCATTCATTCAGTCTTGGCCTTATGATTTGTCTTTAACCTTAGCACATTACAGTTTTGAATATGTCGATGGCGGCGGTTGGGCAGCGTACTTTAACTCGGTTCGTATGGCACTCTTTAGTACGGTTTTTGGAACAGCACTGATTTTTATGGTGGCCCTATTAACCGAACGTTTTAAGGCACACCCACTCATTAAAAACTATGTGCAAGCTTTGGTTTTATTACCCCTTGCTGTACCAGGGTTGGTGCTAGGTATTGCTTATATTTTGTTTTTTAACCAGCAAAGCAACCCTTTAAATGTGCTGTATGGAACCATGACCATTTTGGTGATTTCAAGCATCGTGCATTATTACACCGTCCCACACCTGACTTTAACCAATGCCATTAAACAGATTCCGCTACAGCTCGATCAGGCAGCAGAAACTTTAGGAACATCGAAGTGGAAAACCTTTTGGAAAGTGTATTTGCCAATGTGTTTTCCTGCGCTATGCGATGTATCGGTCTATGTTTTTGTGAATGCCATGACGACTGTGTCGGCTGCGATTTTCCTCTATTCACCAGACACTAGTTTAGCTGCGGTAGCTGTTTTAAATATGGATGATGCAGGCGATACGGTTGCTGCTGTTGCGATGAGCATTTTGATTTTAACCACCTCATGTGTTGTAAAACTCATTCACTGGTTATTTACCAGAAAAATTATGGCAAGAAGTCAGCAATGGCGCGAAAGCTCTCATTAAGTTTTAGCTAAACACAATTTTTATTTAACCGACTGAAACGAAACGCTTTGTTCAACAAGGCAAGGGTTTATTCATCCTAAATTTCGAAAATTGGAAGTCTTATGAATAACGCAAAGTTTGATTTAATTGTTGTCGGCGCCGGTATTTTAGGTTTGTCCGCTGCCATACAGGCGCAAGAGCAAGGCTTAAAAGTCTGTATCTTTGAGAAAAATGCTAAACCTGTGGGGGCAACTCGCCGTAATTTTGGCATGGTCGGAACATCGACTTTAACCCATCCAGAGCAACAGTGGCGAAAATACGCGCTTGAAACGCGTTCTTTTTATCAACGCATTCAGGCTGAAGTCGATATTTCATTTGAGCAAAGACAAGGTGTGTATCTGGCAAACACGGCACTTGAATGGCAGGTTTTAAATGAGTTTGTCGAGCGTGCAAATAACTATCAAATTCCTGTGCATTTACGAAGTCATGATGAACTGGTCACCCAATTTTCCTATTTGAACCCCGAGCAGCAGTTTCAAGGCGGTTTGGTTTTTGAAGAAGACTATTCGGTCGAACCACATGTGATTGGGCAGCGACTATTGGCATATGTACAAAGAAAAGGTGTAGAGATTTATACCAATGCCTGTGTTGTTCAAACCCAATATCAGCATGAAAGTTGTCTGGTTCGTTTGGCAAGTGGTGAGGCATATCGGGCAAATAAAGTTTTGATCTGTCACGGTGAAATTATCGATATTTTATACCCAGATCTCTTACGAAGCTTGAATCTGAAACGTTGTGGCTTACAAATGGCCATGACTCAACGGTTTCACCAAAAATTAAATGCTTCTCTTTATTCAGGCTTATCTATTTCACGTTATCCGGCTTTTGAAATTTGCCCAAGTCATGCGGAGTTGGTTAAAGCGTCACCACAAGGTTTCATTAAAGAATACGGTATTCATATTCTGATTAAACAAAACGAATTTGGCGAACTCATCGTAGGTGATAGCCACGAATATCATTCAATTGATGAAGCGCCTCAGTTCGAGCAGCGTGAAGAGATTAATGAATTTATCCAAGCTTACTGCCATGAAAAATTAGGGCTGACTTTACCTCCAATTCAAAAACGTTGGAATGGTTATTACCTGACTCATGAAGATGAGTTGGCCTGTGTCACTGAAGCTGAAAAAAATATCTTTCTGGTGAGTGCAATTGCTGGCAAAGGTATGACCACAGGGGCCGGATTTATGAAAGAAATATTAGAAGAAAATATTTACTAGTTTGTCATCTGGTTTAAACCAGATTGATGTATATTGAAATGAACGTGAAAGAAATGAGTACCATTATGAACATGCAACCCCAACTCGATATGGATTTAGAGAACAAGTACTTGCTTCTCACTCCAGGACCATTATCAACATCGGCAACAGTACGCCGTGCTATGCAAAAAGACTGGTGTACTTGGGACCAAGAATACAACTCGCTGGTACAAGATATCCGCTCTCGTCTAGTCAACTTGGCAACCAGTCAACCTGAAAAATATACGGCTGTGTTAATGCAAGGCAGTGGTAGTTTTGCAGTGGAGTCTGTGCTTGGTTCAGCTATTCCGCGTGATGGAAAAATCTTGATTATTAATAACGGTGCATACGGTGCACGTATGGTGCAAATGGCGCGTTGCTTAAATATTGAAGTTGTAGAACTGAACTATTTAGAAACCCAGACACCAGATTTACAAGAGATTGAGCGCTTTTTAGAAGATAAAGCCATTAGCCATGTTGCTTGTGTGCACTGTGAAACCACCACAGGAATTTTAAACCCGATTCAAGACATTGGCCGTTTAGTAAAAGCAGCAGGAAAAATCTGGATTGTAGATGCCATGAGTTCATTTGGTGGTGTGCCCATGGATATCGCTGAGCTTGAAATTGATTTTCTAATTTCAAGTGCAAATAAATGTATTCAAGGTGTTCCGGGCTTTGGTTTTATTTTGGCAAAGCATGATTGCCTAGAAGCATGTAAAGGTTTAGCTCGTTCGGTTAGTCTCGATTTGTATGATCAGTGGAACACGATGGAACAGCATAACGGCAAATGGCGCTTTACCTCGCCAACCCATGTGGTACGTGCTTTTTATCAAGCATTACTTGAGCTTGAGGCAGAAGGCGGTGTTGCTGCACGTTATCAACGTTATTTACAAAACCAACAAACCTTATCTCAAGGTATGCAACAGCTTGGTTTTGAATTGGTATTAGGCAATCAAGCGTCCCAATCACCAATTATCACTACATTCCTTTACCCAACAGTTGAAACATTTCGGTTTCAGTCATTTTATGAAACGCTAAAAAAATCAGGCTATGTGATTTATCCGGGCAAAGTCACTGACCTTAACTGCTTCCGTATTGGCAATATTGGCGAAGTTTATGTACAGGACATTGAAGGACTTCTTGCGGCGATTACCAGCTACTGTGAAAACCACCTAAACCAAGCTGTAACAGCATAATTTTTATTAAATTAAAGGAAATACATTATGACAACCAACAATACACAAATTCAGGCTGTGGTTTTTGACTGGGCTGGTACAACTGTAGATTTTGGCTCACGCGCACCAATTTTGGCTTTTATGGCTTTATTTAAAGACAATAAAATTGAAATTACGGTTGAAGAAGCTCGAGCGCCAATGGGTTTAGAAAAACGTGACCATATTGCAGCAGTTTTAAAAATGCCGCGTGTAGCGACTGCATGGCAGAAAGTATATGGTCAGGCGGCAACTGAAGCAGATATTGATCGTTTATATAAAGACTTTATTCCTTATCAGTTAAACTCTATTCCGAAATGTTCTGCTTTAATTCCGGGAGCATTAGAAACGTTTGAAAATATTAAAAAGCGTGGTGCAAAAATTGGCAGTAACACGGGTTATGCATCCATGATGATTGGTCGTTTGGTCAAAGATGCTGCCGATCAGGGTTATCGACCGGACTGTATCGTCACTGCCAGTGATGTGAAATTTGGCCGGCCATATCCTGAAATGTTATGGAAGAACTTAATTCAACTCGATGTTTCTGATATCAAAACTGTTGTAAAAGTAGATGATACCGTGGTGGGGATTGACGAAGGTTTAAATGCAGGGTGCTGGACAGTAGGACTTGCGATTAGTGGTAATGAAGTCGGTTTAAGCTATGAAGAGTGGAGTGCATTATCGGCTGATGAACAGATTGTTCTAAAAGATAAGGCATACCAAAAAATGAATGCGTCGGGCGCTCATTATGTGATTGATAGTGTCGCTGATTTGCCAAATGTACTAGATGATATTGAACGCCGTTTGGGGCAGGGTGAACGACCTTAAACAAAGTTTAGGTCTATATCTTTTTAAGCTTAGCTCCCTTGGGAGCTAAGCTTACCTAAAAAATTAAAATGAAGAGCAATAAACTCTACATATGTGGAAATAAGGAATAACTTTGAGGAGTAAATTCCTTATTTCTTGCTAACGATCTAAACCATGTGTTTAGTTCGTTAGCACTATCAACCAGATAGGCATATGCCCTATCTGATAGATCTTTTTATGACTTTTGAGGGTCATATAATTTTTCTTTAATAAATAGGGCTGGTATCACGCCACAAATCAGGTAGGCAGCACCCATCACGACAAAACCTAAACCAATTGAGCCGCCAGAGGCTAAGAAACCAATAGTTGCAGGGGCTAAAGCAGCACCTAAACGTCCAACGTTATAAGCACCGCCAATGGCTGTACCGCGGATTGCTGTTGCAAAGCTTTCGGTCATGTAGGTTGCATTTACGCCATACGGGATGCCGTAGAGGAAACCAAAGGTCACCAGTAAATATAGAATGTTGCTTGGCGAGTTATAAAAAACAATCAGAGGTAGGAAAATAGCAGTGCCGATTGCACCAAAGGCATAGGTAAAACGACGTCCTAATTTATCGGCCATCATGCCCGCAAGAACTTTACCCAAAATCATGGCGGTATATGTACCTACCATATAGGCAGTCATTTCCTTAAATTTCATACCCAGTTCACTTTCAAGGTATGACGGCATCCAGTTGTTTACACCATAGTAGCCAAACTGTAAAAAGCCCGCTGTTAATGCCCATAAGATAAACATATTGCGGTTTCGTTTATCTTGGAAAATAAGCTTAAATGCTGAAGTTTTCGATGCATTTTGAGCCAAAACAGGTTGTTGTAGTCGAGACTTTTGCCATGCTTCTGGTTCTGGTACAAGAATATGCATAAGGACAGCAATAATGACCGGAATAATCGCAACATAAAACAGCATGCGCCAGCCATAATCAGGAATAATCCAACCTGCAAGCAAAGTCGCAACAATATAGCCAACCGTCCAACCTGCTTGTAAAGTGCCCAGTACTGTGGTGCGATAACGGGTTGGGACATATTCGGCCATGAGGGTATTACAGGCGATATAAAGTGAACCTAAACCCAGTGATGCAAAAAATCTTAAAATACCAAACTGAAGAAAGCTTTGAGTGAAACCTAAGCCACAGGTGAGGAGTGAGAAAGTTAAAATAGAAATAACCACAATGCGCACACGACCAAATTTATCGCACGCCCATCCCCCAAAAATGCCACCAACAGCCATGCCTGCCAATGTGAAACTGCCAAGCATACCTGCTTGTACTGAACTTAATCCAAAATCTGCCTTAATACTATTTAAGCTATAAGACAGCATCATCAAATCTGCACCATCTACCAACAATGCTAGAAAAGCAAAAGTAAAAGCTATTTTCCACGTATGAGGCTGTATACGAGAAAGACCTTCTTTGTAATTTGTAGCCATAATCCATTACCTACATTTGATAAAAAGCACTTCAAGTCGTTTTGAAGCGCTTAAAATTTGATTAAGACGCAGCGCGAATCATGTTTCGGGCAATAATCACTTGTTGAATTTGAGTGGTCCCTTCATAGAGACGGAACAAACGAACATCTCGATAAAAACGTTCAATGGCATATTCACTGATGTAACCCGCACCGCCGTGAATTTGTACGCAGCGATCAGCAACGCGGCCACACATTTCGGTTGCAAACATTTTTGCGCATGAGGCTTCAGTGCTAACGTTTTGTCCTGCATCGCGTAGGCGTGCAGCGTCTAAGACCATACATTTAGCGGCATAAATTTCAGCTTTTGAGTCGGCAAGCATGGCTTGAATGAGCTGGAATTCAGCAATCGGTTGTCCAAATTGCTTGCGTTCGATGGCGTAAATTAAAGAATCATCTAGCATTCGTGTTGCTGCGCCGACACTCAAGGCCGCAATATGCAAACGGCCTTTATCCAGCACTTTCATGGCCGTTTTAAAACCGACACCTTCAATACCACCAATGAGTGCTGAAGCAGGGATGCGACAATTTTCAAAAATAACGTCACAGGTATGGGCACCTTTTTGTCCCATTTTTTTATCGCGTTTGCCAAGAAAAATGCCCGGAGTTTGGCTATCGACAATAAAAGCAGAAATGCCACCAGCGCCTTTAATATCAGGGTTTGTACGTGCCATGACTGTAAATACACCAGCATGAGGAGCATTGGTAATAAAGCGTTTGGTGCCATTTAAAATATAAAAGTCACCGTCTTTTACTGCGCTGGTTTTTAAAGAGGCGGCATCAGAACCCGCATCTGGTTCGGTTAAGCAAAAAGAACTAATCACTTCACCACGTGCTAAACGTGGCAAGAAAAATGATTTTTGTGCTTCGGTCCCATCAATAATCAGGCCACTTGAGCCAATGCCATTATTGGTTCCAATCAGAGAGCGAAAAGCAGGAGAGGTACGACCCAATTCAAAAGCCACGTAGACCTCTTCTTCCATTGTTAATCCAAGACCTTCGTACTCTTCAGGAATGGTTAAACCGAATAAGCCGAGAGCTTTCATTTGCTCAACAATATCTTGAGGAATTTCATCCGTTTCAGCGACTTCATTCTCATGAGGAATTAATACACCTTCAACAAATTGTCGAATCATATCAACAAGTTGATCTAGGGTTTCCTGATCTCGAATCATAGTCTCGTCCTTTTACTACATACTAAAAACATCAATATGATGTTCGTAAAATCACCAATATTTGAAGCGATAGTAATCAAAGGATGAATACAAAACAATATATTTTGAAAATTAATTTCGCAATGCGATACTTTGTTGTTGATTTGTGTTTGGCTAATTTATTGATTTATTTGAGCTATATTTCCTTATAAAAAATCATTATTTTTAGTGGAAAATTAAAGTTTGATTTTTAAAAAGAGCTGTGTATATTAAAAATATATATCGCTATGCGAAATTTTAAATGGATAAGTTTTCCTATAGGAAATGAGTCACAAAATATAGTGGGATGAAGATGGGTGCTTTAAATGGAATTCGGGTGCTTGACTTAAGTCGGGTATTGGCTGGACCTTGGTGTGGGCAGATTCTTGCCGATTTAGGCGCAGAAGTCATCAAGATTGAACGACCGAAAGTCGGTGACGATACCCGTTCTTGGGGGCCGCCTTGGATGAAAGATGACTCAGGCCAAGACACTCAAGAAGCTGCGTATTATCAGTCTACCAACCGCAATAAACTATCGGTTGCCATCGACATTGCTAGCTCTGATGGTCAAGAATTGATTAAAGCCCTCATTCAAGACACCGATGTCGTGATTGAAAACTACAAAGCGGGGTCTTTAAAAAAGTACGGTTTGGACTATGAGTCTTTATCTGCGATTAACCCTAAACTGGTGTATTGCTCGATAACAGGTTTTGGTCAAAATGGCCCAAGAGCAGAAGAGCCCGGTTATGACTTTATTATTCAGGGCATGGGGGGACTCATGTCAGTTACAGGTGAGCGTGATGATTTGCCGGGCGGTGGTCCACAAAAAGTAGGGGTCGCATTTTCCGATTTAGCCACAGGACTTTATTCTACGATTGCCATACAGGCTGCTTTACTCAACCGCCATGTGACGGGTTTAGGCCAATACATTGATATGGCTTTGCTTGATGTTCAAATTGCCACAATGGCAAATCAGGGAATGAACTATCTTTCATCGGGTAATATCCCTAAGCGTTATGGCAACGCACACGCCAATATTGTGCCTTATCAAGTGTTCAAAGCTTCTGACCGTGATTTTATTATTGCATGTGGAAATGACACTCAGTTTATTCAACTCTGTCGTAGTATTGGTTTACCCGATTTACCAAATGATGCACGTTTTGCTCGAAATGCGGACCGAATCAAACATCGTGATGAAATTATCGGAATTTTACAAACTCACTTTTTAACAAAAACAGCAGATGAATGGGGCGATGCAATTTATGCCGCTAAAGTTCCCGTCGGTGTGATTAATAACTTGGAACAAGCTTTTCAAGAACCGCAAGTCATTGCCCGAGAAATGTTAGTCGAGATGAACCATCCTCAACGTGAGAAATTGAAGGTAATTGGCTCACCAATCAAACTTTCTAGAACACCTGTTGAATACAAAACAGCACCGCCGCTGCTGGGAGAACATACGCGGGCCGTTTTGGGAAGAGTGGTTTCTTCAGAAAAACTGGCTGAGCTCAAAGAAAAAGGTGTAATTGGGTAGGTGGCTTAAAAGCGGAAGGTTAAAATTATATTTAAAATCAGAAAATAAAATATTTAATCTTTCGCTTTAATGAGTTAAATGAAGTTATCTTTTAGATGCAGGCTCGGATGTTTGCTCTTTTGCTATTTATAGAAAAAATAGATTATAATTTTCGCAGTGCGAAACAAGATATGGATTGGTATGACAATGAACGATGCAGTTGATGCAGAACAGACAGAAAAATTATTAGCGCCTTTACGGCATGAATTATTACATCCGATTGAAGATATGCAGGATGAAAATGATCGCCAATTTATTACTGCATTAGCACGTGGTTTAGAGCTATTACGTTATTTTACACCGAAGCATCAGCATTTGGGCAACCAAGAGCTTGCGCAGATGACAGGTTTACCAAAACCAACCATTACTCGCCTCACACATACCTTGTCGCGTTTGGGTTATATCAAACAAGTACCTAACTCAAGCAAATTCCAGCTTTCGGTTGGTGTTCTTGCGTTTGGTTATTCCATGCTGTCTAACGTGTCGATTCGCTCTATTGCTCATCCATATATGAAAAATTTGGCAGACTATGCTGGCGCTGCTGTAGCTATGGCAACACGCGATCGACTGAACATGATTTATCTTGATGTGGTACAAGGCAAAGGCAATATGACCATGCGCCGTCAAGTCGGAACCTATTTACCGATTCATTTAAGTTCGATGGGACGTGCATGTTTAGCCGCAATGCCTGAAGATGAAAGAGAGTTTTTACTTGATGCTATTCGTAGTAAGCACAAAGAAGATTGGATCAAAATTAACCGTGATTTAGACAAAGCTTTTAAAGACTACCAAGATTTTGGATATTGTTTCTCAATCGGCGAATGGCATAAAGATGTCAATTCGGTTGCGGTTCCACTCATTCATGAACAACATGGTTTGTTGGTATTTAACTGTGGTGGTCCAAGCTTTATTATGAACCGTGAAAAACTCGAAGAAGATATTGCACCGCGTCTTTTACACATGGTGAATAATATTCGTACTGAGATTAGTTAAACGTATTTAATTTATTTATAAGAGCCAGCTTTGTTTCTCAAGGCTGGCTTTTTAATGGACGAGTTTTAGGTTGTTTGGCTGTGAAATTTCGGTTTTCTTTTTTCTTTGAAAGCATTTAATGCTTCTTTAAACTCGGAACCTTGTAAACAATCCGAGAAAATAGTCGACTCATGATCAATACGATTGAGTAGATCATCAATTGGCATATCTCTTAGTAACTTTTTACTCAGTTGTAAGGCTTGGCTAGGTTTGTGAGCGAGTTTAACTGCTACTTCTTCAACTGCCTGATTCAGCCCAGTTGCATCAAATATTTCGTTTACTAGGCCATAATTCTTTGCTTGGTCTGCCGAAAACTTTTCACCCAATAAAATAATCTCAGAAGCTCGAGCAAAGCCCAATAGTCTTGGCAGGATGTAACTTGAACCCGCTTCGGGTACAAGTCCCAAATTCACAAAGGGAAACTGAAAAATAGAGTTTTGGCTTGCATACACAAGGTCGCAATGTAGAAGCATAGTACTGCCAATACCAATTGCCACACCATTTACTTTAGCAATAATCGGTTTTGGAAAAGTTGCCAAGCTTTTTAAGAAAACAATAGAAGAAGGTGGTTCTGAAGTGGTGGTATCGCGTTTTTCAAATGCGTTTACATCATTGCCACTGGTAAATGAGGAGTCTTCACCAGTAAGCACAACCACATGAATATCTTGATTAGTTGCAGCCTCATCTAATGCCTGACTTAGGGCCGCATACATTTCATAATTAATTGCATTCTTTTTAGTTGGATTACTCATGGTGAGCGTTAGTATATTTCTATCAAAATACTTATGAATTGTGCCTGTTTTAAGCTCGCTTTGGGTTTTGTTGTTCTGCTGCATCATTCATTCCTTTAAATAATTTTCCGTCTAAAATTTAAACTGATGCTATCGAAAAATAATTCCGTTATCAATTATTTTGTTTTATATTGTGGTATGAAATTTTGTATTGTGAAATTTTAACTTAAATTACTTTAAATACTGCTAGGATTTATGCGTAAATAAGCATCTAGCCCTGCTAAGGAAATAAGAGGCTGGCTATAGAACAGTGAGTGGAAAGAATATGAAGACCAAAATTACAGAACTATTTGAAATCGAGCATCCAATTATTCAAGGCGGTATGCATTATGTTGGTTTTGCAGAGCTTGCGGCTGCGGTTTCTAACGCAGGCGGGTTAGGTATTATTACTGGCCTGACTCAACGCACTCCTGAAAATCTGGCAAAAGAAATTGCACGTTGCCGAGAAATGACCGACAAGCCTTTTGGGGTAAATTTAACCTTTTTGCCTACGGTGAATACCCCTGATTATCCGGGTTTTGTAGAGGCAATTATAAAAGGGGGAGTCAAGGTTGTAGAAACAGCAGGGCGTAATCCTGAACAGGTGATGCCATATTTAAAGGCTGCTGGTATTAAAGTAATTCACAAATGTACTTCGGTTCGACATAGCTTAAAAGCTCAGCAAATTGGATGTGATGCGGTTTCTGTAGATGGTTTCGAGTGTGGTGGGCATCCTGGTGAGGATGACGTGCCAAATATGATTTTATTGCCTTTAGCAGCCGATGCATTAGAAATTCCGTTTGTTGCTTCAGGTGGAATGGCAGATGGACGCTCACTCGCTGCTGCATTAGCGATGGGAGCCGATGGAATTAACATGGGAACGCGTTTTATTGCGACTCAGGAAGCTCCCGTACATGCAAATGTGAAACAGGCGATTTTGAATGCAACCGAACGAGACACGCGTTTAATTATGCGTGCTTTGCGAAATACAGAACGTGTCATGAATAATGCGGCCGTAGAAAAAATCGTAGCAAAAGAAAAAGCACTCGGCGATAACATTAAATTTGAAGATATTATCGAAGAAGTTGCGGGCGTCTATCCCAAAGTCATGATTGATGGTGATGTCAATGCGGGCGCATGGTCATGTGGGTTGGTGGCAAGCTTGATTCATGATATTCCAACATGCGATGAACTGGTTAGCCGGATTGTCAAAGATGCAGAAGATATTATTCGTGGTCGGTTATTAGGGCTTTTATAACGAACCATTAGCCTACTTTATATAAGATCAGCACAAGCTTTAATTGTGCTGATTTTTTGCATCACGCACACAATAATAAAGACATAGCACGGCAAAAATTAAACCTAAAATACAGACACCTGTCCATCCGAAGTGTTTCCAAGCATAACTTCCTGCCGTTGTGCCTAAAGCGCCGCCAGCAAAGTAACCCGTCATATAAATCGCGTTAAAACGTGAGCGTAGTTCTTGATTAAGTTTAAATACAATACTTTGGTTGGTGACATGTACCGCAGAAAGAGAAGCGTAGAGAATGAGTAAGGCAATAATATAAAAGGCGAAATGGTAGGGTAAAAGTGAAAACAGAACCCAACTTAAAATAAGGCCAACGCCGCAATAAATTGAAATTTTATGAATATAGCCTTGGTCAATAAATTTGCCTGAAAAATTGGCAACGAAAGTTCCTAACACGCCAACAAAACCGAAAAGGCCAATGGTAAAGTCACTAAAAAAATAGGGCGCTGGAGCCAGAAGCAAAGACATGGTGGTAAAGGTTAAACTTACACAAGCAAATGTAAAACCACCAATATAAGTTCTGGTTCTTAACCGTCGATTTTGAATAAAAATCTGTGGAAGAGAGCGAATAGTTTTTACATAGTTTTCAGATTTAGTCGGTGGAAATAACCCAATATTACGATGCAAAATAATGGCAATGATGAGTAACAGAAAACCACTGACCAGATAAATAATATTCCAAGCGAAAAGTGTAGACATCAGCCCAGAAAGGGAGCGGGCGAGTAAAACCCCCATCATCAGTCCACTCAGTAGAAAGCCAACGACACGGCCGCTTTGTTGAATTGGAACCAGACTTGCAGCAAGCGGTAACAACAGTTGGGCTGCACTAGAAAATAGGCCAGTAATGACAGTACCAAGCAGTAAAAGATAAATATTGTGCGAAAACCCGCTAATAATTAATCCGCTTGAAGCCAATAACATAAAGACAAATAGCAGCTTGCGCTTTTCTAATATGTCGCCCAACGGCATTAAAAAGAGTAAGCCACATGCGTAGGTGATTTGGGCTAGAGTCGGCACCCACGCTGTAGTGGTTTCAGTTAAATCTAGGCTTACACTAATTGAATGAATAAGTGGCTGACTAAAATAATTTCCACCTGTACAAATGCCTGCGGCAATTGCCATTAAAATAATGGTTGGGGTATAGAGTGCGTTTTTCATCATGCCTTAGTCATAATGAAAGTGGTACCTTAATCAACACAACCATGACTGTTTTAAGCACGACTGTTAGTGCGTTTCATTCAAAGCATCTTGAATGTTGTGCACCATGTGGATTAAACGTGGTCCAATTTCACCTTCAAGTTTTTCGGGATTTAAATGAAAACTTGGCGCACCACAGTTAAAAACATAAAGACCATGTTTGGAGCTGACTAAAGGTACAGCCACCGAGTTCACTTCTTTATGCCACTCGCCTAAAGACAAACAATATCCATAATCTTGGTAATCACGGAAAGCTCGTTCTAATGAGCGTTTTATGGCTGGCCAGTTTTCGGGATTTTTTTGTTTCAACGCATCAAGTAGAAAGTTGCGCTCACGTTCAGGAGTCGCAGCCAAGCATGCTCGTCCCATAGAACTGCTATGCAGTGGCAAAGTCGAACCAATTGGACGGCGCATATTTAAAGCTGTTTCAATTTGCACAACGTCGATATACACCATATTTAAGCGGTCACGTGTTGCCATCGCCACAGGCGCTTGAACATACTGACTCATCTCTTCCATATATTGATGAGCAATATTGCGTATCGAGATGTTAGATAACGCTGCGTATCCTAAAGATAAGACACCAATATCTAATGTGTATTTGGTCGAGTTAGGCAATTGTTTTAAATAACCTAATGACACAAGGGTATTGGTAATACGTGCAATGGTCGGTTTAGGTAAACCTGTCATTTTTGCTAATTCTTGGTTGCCAAGCACCTGATTATTTGCAGAAAAGCATCTTAAAAGTTCTAAACCGCGTGCTAAAGAAGCAATAAATTGCGGGTTGTTTTCCCGATGTATATGCGAAATAGGATCTAAACGTATCTCATCAAAATTTATTGGTTTTTCAGTTTCCGTGTTTTGAGACATTCGATCCTCAAATATAATTAAAGCAATAGTTTTGCCATTATATTTCGCTCTGCAAAATAAATCCATTCATCACTGCGCTGTTGTGATGAATGGATATCGGGTTCAATGGTTATGAAACGTTTTCAATCACCATCGCAAGACCTTGACCTACACCAATACATAGGCTCACCACGGCATATTTTTTCTTACGGCGAATTAACTCGCGCGCTACTGTTAACGCAAGACGAGCGCCTGAAGCACCAAGTGGATGACCAACAGCAATCGCACCACCGTTCGGGTTCACACGTGGATCATTAAAATCAACATTTAAACCTTTTAAACAAGATAAAACTTGTGAAGCAAAGGCTTCATTAATTTCGATAATGTCCATGTCATCTAAAGTAAGGCCAGCACGTGCAACCGCTTTTTTAATGGCTTCGATCGGACCTGCACCCATAATGCGTGGCTCAATACCAGCCGCCGCAGCAGACAAGATTTTTGCCATTGGTTTTAGGCCATATTTTTGACCCGCTGCTTCTGAACCAATCAAGAGTGCTGCTGCACCATCATTAATACCTGAGGCATTACCCGCAGTGACCACGCCACCTTCAAAGAGCGGTTTTAACTTTGTAAGTGCTTCAACAGTTGAACTTGGGCGAGGGTGTTCATCTTCAGAAACGAGTTTAGGTGGCAATTTTTTGCCTTGGAAAACCTCAATTGGGGTAATTTCATCGGCAAAGAAACCTTCTTCTTTTGCTTTTTGATATTTGGCTTGTGATTGAGCTGCAAATAAATCAGCTTGCTCACGGCTAATACCAAAGTCGGCTGCAACGTTATCGCCTGTTTCAGGCATTGAATGACCGCCGTACTGAGCAATAATTTTTTTATTTGGAAAGCGAGAGCCAATGGTGGTGTCATAAATTTTTGCATCACGGCTATAAGCACTTTCTGCTTTACCCATCACAAAGGGTGCACGTGACATACTTTCTACACCACCTGCAATATACAGTTCGCCTTCACCACAAGTAATGGCACGTGCTGAGTCAATCACAGCGCCTAAACCACTAGCACATAGGCGGTTTACTGTCTGGCCCGGTACAGTAACAGGTAAACCAGCAAGTAATAATGCATTTCGTGCCACATTACGGCTATCTTCACCCGCTTGGTTGGTGTCGCCTAAAATCACATCTTCAATATCAGCACTCGGAACACCAGTTTTTTCTGATAGTTTTTGAATGACAGTTGCGGCTAAATCATCAGGGCGAATTGAGGCAAGTTCACCTGCATGGCGGCCAAATGGGCTACGCAAACCATCATAGATATATGCATTTAACATTGAGAAATTCCTTTTCAAGACTTGTGAGTAAAAGTAAGAGGTAAATGAAGTGCGACACGACGCTGTAACCACGGGCTAGGGCGGTAACGCGGGTCATGCGTAAGTGCTGTTATACGGTTCAGAATGAGTAAGATTTTTTCACTGCCGACTTGATCGCCCCATTCAATTGGACCAAATGGATAGCCTAAGCCAAGACGTACCGCGGCATTAATGTCATCTACAGTGGCAACATTTTGCTGTGCAATATCGCAGCCTAAATTAATGACCATCGCTAAAACGCGCTGCGCAACAAAGCCGATACTTTCACTAATTATGCTGACCAGATTTCCATCTAGATTGAAAATAGAGTGAGCCGCCTGACGGTATTCAGGTTTGGTAATAAGTGATGGCATTAAGGTACGGTGCTTTGCAATGCCATAAAGCATATCTATAGCAACAGCTTGTTCGGGGTTAACTCCTAGGCGGGTCGCCGCTTGGGTTGTGTCTTCACCATAACAAGCCAGTAAACATAAACTATCTGTTTGTGGTTCAGAGTTGGTGTCTAGGGCGATATTTTGCTGAGTTAAATAATCTTCGAGCTGTTTTTTATCGTCTAAAAAATCTGCCGCAATCCAAACTTTTGGATATTGCGCTAAACGCTCTACAAACTGAGCAGGTTGTTCACCTGTTTTTGAGCCAGTTTCATAATTATAAAAACCTTGATTAACCTTACGTCCAAGTTGCTTGGCATCAAGCATTTGTTTGGTGAGCGGGTTTGGTTTGTAGCGGGCTTCTTCATAGTATTGGTGATAAATCGACTCCATAACTGGATGCGAAACATCAAGGCCTGTTAAATCGAGTAATTCAAAAGGACCCATTCTAAATCCTACGCCGTCACGTAAAATTCGATCAATTTCACTAATGTCACAGACATTCTCGTTTAAAATTTTGAGTGCTTCGGTGCCATAAGCTCTGCCCGCGTGATTAATAATAAATCCAGGGGTGTCCTTCGCTACAACAGGGCGGTGACCAAATGCACGAGATAAATCGTTTAAAACATCAATAATAAGTGGATCTGTTTTTAAACCGCGAATGACTTCAACTACTTTCATGAGTGGAACTGGGTTAAAAAAGTGATAACCCACAACACGCTCAGGCTTTTTACAGTTTGCCGCAATCGCTGTAATAGAAAGAGAAGAGGTGTTTGAGGCTAAAATAGTATTATCCGAAACAATATCTTCAAGTTGCTGCATCAAGCTTTGTTTGATATCGAGGCGTTCAACAATTGCTTCTACAATCAGGTCGCAATTTTTTAAATCTTCAATTTGATGGGCGACAATTAAATGGTTATTTGCTGCTGCTGCTTGCTCAGATGTAATTTTATTTTTGTCGACTAACTTTTGAAATGTAGCAGCCAGTTTTTCTTTTGCCTGTTCAGCTGCACCGGCTTTGGCATCATATAAATAAGTGGTATGACCTGACTGCGCAGCAATTTGAGCAATACCACTGCCCATGACACCTACACCAATCACAGCCATGCTTTTAATATCATAAGTCATGTCGATCATCCTAATTATTGATCTATATTTGAAATTAAATGGAAAAATAGGGTTGGGTGATTTAGCTTAAGCATTGTTTATCACCATCAATGGGTAAGATTTGACCTGAAATTGAGCGACCACTTTCTGACGCTAAAAATAGGCATAAATCTGCAATATGTTTTGGATTGACAAAATATTTGAGTGACTGATTTTTCAGTGCATTTTGAGTCACTTCTTCAAGTGAGGTATGCGCTACATCGGCGCGGGCCTGTAATACACGTTGAACCCGATCACCATCGACTGCACCCGGAAGAATAGCGTTAACTCGAATATTGTCTGCACCGAGTTCCATAGAAAGGGTTTTGGTAAAACCGATCAGCCCCCATTTTGAGGTGGAGTA
Source organism: Acinetobacter sp. GRABPA_MV_2 (assembly GCF_056725885.1). NCBI lineage: Bacteria > Pseudomonadati > Pseudomonadota > Gammaproteobacteria > Moraxellales > Moraxellaceae > Acinetobacter > Acinetobacter sp. GRABPA_MV_2. Next base: position 93,738 of record NZ_JBWZNA010000012.1, on the reverse strand, counting down.
AGCTAATCGGTATGGATAGCCTAAGCGTCCGGCAATAGATGACATATTAATAATCACGCCTGCTTCTGCTTTCTTTAAATAGGGAATTGTTAATTGGGTAATTAAAAAAGTGCTATTCAGGTTTAAATTTATAACTGTATTCCAATCTTCAAAACTTAGCTCATCTGCGGCAACAGTCGGGCCTGAAATACCTGTGTTATTAACTAAAATATCAATACCGCCAAGTATCTGAACTGCATGACTAAACATGAGTTTAATTTGCTCATGATCAGCTAAATCACAGGTATATATGTGCAGCTTTGGATAATCTTTTTGAAATTGTTCTAGGCTTTTAGCATTAATATCACAAACGAAAACTTCATCCTGATTGTTTAAAAAGACTTCAGCAATGCATCGTCCAATCCCTGAACCACCTGCACTAATCAATACTTTTCTGGCCATTTTCATTCCTTTGTTATTATGGTTTTAAGTTATTTACCTTGATAAGATGGTTTACGCTTTTCGATAAAAGCTTGAACGCCTTCATTTTTATCTTCGGTAGAAAACAACAACTGGAATGCTTTTCGTTCTAGCGTTAAGCCTGCATTTAATGGAACATCTTCGCTCATTAGTGCAACTTCTTTAATTTGTTGCAGGGCAATAGGAGGCATTTTTGCGAGGCTTTGCGCCATTTGAATCGCAGTTGGAATAGTTTGGTCATCTTCGGTGACTTGCGAAACAAGACCGATGGTATAAGCTTCTTCGGCTTTCACCATGGAACCCGTCATAATCATGCGCATGGCATGGAATTTACCGACAGCACGGAATAAACGTTGTGTACCACCAGCACCCGGCATTAAACCGACTTTAATTTCTGGTTGACCAAAAGTCGCGCCTTTACCAGCAATAATAATGTCAGCATGCATTGCAAGTTCACAGCCACCACCTAATGCATAGCCATTTACAGCAGCAATCACAGGTTTAGGGCACTGAGCAATCGCATTCCAGTAACGTTCGGTATGACGCAATAACATTTCTGTGGAAGTTGCGGTTGTCATTTCTTTTAGATCTGCGCCTGCGGCAAAGACTTCTTCACCACCTGTGAGCACAACCGCATTGATCTCATCGTTAAAACTTAATTCGGTAAAAGCTTGTGCTAGTTGTTTGCGAACCTCTGTATTCAGTGCATTTTTTGCTTCAGGTCGGTTTATTTTTACAATCGCTATTTTTTGAATAGAAAAGTCGACTTCTACGAAATTATTCCCTATTGATACACTCATTTTTGAATTCCTTGTTTCGCACATCAAAACTATATTCCTTTTATGATGCTTATTTTGGAATTTATTTCAAGTCTTATTTAGCCCATTAGAGCAATTATGATTTATTAAATAAGCTAAGTTATTGATATTGCGTAATGGTGATTTTTTAAATTTCGTTAAACGAAATTAATTTTCAAAAAAGCTTGAAATTTGTATTTTCGTTCTCGTACTATGAAACACATTCGCAGTAAACAAGATTTAAAACATGGTATCCAGACAAGCTGGAGATGGCTGATGGGTACGATGGAAATACATAAAAAGGGAGATCATAGATGATCCGTGATGAAGGGATGTTGGAGCAGTTACTTTCAACAATTCGAGATTTTGTAAAAAATGAATTGATCCCTCGTGAAAACGAAGTGGTAGAGAAAGACAAAATTCCGGATGACATTGTGCAGCAAATGCGTGAGCTTGGTTTGTTCGGCCTCACAATTCCCGAAGAATATGGTGGCTTAGGTATCACCATGGAAGAAGAAGTCAGAGTTGCATTTGAACTTGGACAAACTTCACCAGCTTTTCGTTCTTTAATTGGTACTAATAACGGTATTGGTTCAAGTGCAATTTTGATTGATGGCACAGAAGAGCAAAAGCAAAAATATTTACCTCGTTACGCAAGTGGCGAAATTATTGGTTCATTTTGTTTAACCGAGCCTGAATCTGGCTCTGACGCTGCCTCTTTAAAAACCAGCGCAGTTAAAGACGGTGATTTTTATGTGTTAAACGGCACCAAACGTTTTATTACCAATGCACCTCATGCTGCAACTTTTACCGTAATGGCTCGAACCAATCCTGAAATTAAAGGCTCTGGTGGCATTTCAGCTTTTTTAGTCGAGGCAAATACACCAGGCATTACGTTAGGCAAAATTGACCAAAAAATGGGGCAAAAGGGCTCGCACACTTGTGATGTAATTTTTGAAAATTGCCGTGTGCCTGCTTCTGCATTGATTGGTGGGGTAGAAGGTGTTGGTTTTAAAACGGCCATGAAAGTGCTTGATAAAGGTCGTTTGCACATTGGTGCCTATAGCGTGGGTGTTGCCGAACGCATGTTAAACGACGCATTGCACTATGCGATTGAGCGTAAACAGTTTGGTCAACCTATTGCGAACTTCCAGTTGATTCAAGCCATGCTTGCCGACTCAAAAGCCGAGATTTATGCAGCTAAATGTATGGTTTTAGATGCAGCTCGCCGCCGTGACAATGGCGAAAACATTAGTACAGAAGCATCTTGCGCAAAAATGTTTGCGACTGAAATGTGCGGACGTGTTGCTGACCGCTGTGTACAGATTCACGGTGGTGCAGGCTATATCAGTGAATATGCCATTGAGCGTTTTTATCGTGATGTGCGTTTGTTCCGTCTCTATGAAGGAACCACGCAAGTTCAACAAATTATTATTGCCAAAAACATGATTAGGGAAGCTACAGCCTAATAAAAAATCAAATGCCATGAGGCATTGGATGCCTCATGTTCCTTCTGAGGATATGGACATGACAACAGAAACAGTTACCCAAAATACGGCTAGCAGTGAAGCTATCCAAACACCAAAAAAGATTTGGATTACCGCATTTATATTCGCTTTTTTAACATTGTTGTGTGATGGGGCAGACTTAGGTTTTTTGGCATTGAGCCTGACCAGTCTTAAAACAGAATTTCATTTGACGGGTGTACAAGCTGGAACGCTAGGCAGCTTAACGCTTTTCGGTTCCGCTGTGGGTGGTCTGATTGGTGGCTGGGCGTGTGACCGTTTTGGGCGAGTTCGCATTATTGTGTTCTTTATTGCTTATTCTTCAGTTTTAACCAGTGCGCTGGGTTTTACTGATTCTTATATGCAATTTGCAGTTTTAAGAACATTTGGAGCGATGGGCTTAGGCGCACTTTATATTGCCTGTAATATTTTAATGTCTGAAATGGTGCCAACCAAACATCGCTCGACCGTTTTGGCTACTCTCATGACTGGTTATACACTGGGTTCTTTACTTGCGACCTTATTAGCTGGACATATTATTCCTGAACATGGTTGGCGTTTCCTTTACTGGATTGCAATTGCGCCTGTGGTGTTGTCAGTTTTAATGCACTTTTGCGTACCTGAACCTGAGTCTTGGAAAAAAGCGCGTCAATTAAAAGCACTAGAAGTCGCTCAAAGTAACCAACCTAAAAAACGCCAAAATCCATATTTTGAGATTTTAAGAGATAAAAAACATGGCACCATGTTTGTTCTCTGGATTATTAGTACGGGTGCATTGCAGTTTGGCTATTACGGTGTGAGTAACTGGTTACCTGCTTATTTAGAGTCTGATCTTGGCATCAAGTTTAAAGAAATGGCCATGTATATGGTCGGTACCTTCCTGATTATGATGTTTGCCAAAGTGATCGCAGGGATCGTTGCCGATAAATTAGGACGCCGCGCTGTATTTGCTTTCGGAACTATTGGTACAGCTTTATTTATTCCAGTGATTGTCTATTTAAATACACCAACCAATATTTTATGGATGATGCTGTTCTTCGGTTTCCTTTACGGTATTCCTTACGCAATTAATGCCACCTATATGACAGAAAGCTTCCCGACTTCGATTCGAGGCTCGGCAGTGGGTGGTGCTTATAACATTGGTAAAGTACTTTCTATTTTCTCTCCATTAACAATTGGTTATCTATCGCAAAATGGTTCTATTGGCTTAGGGCTTTTGGTGATGGCTGCAGCTTATTTTATCTGCGGTGTAATTCCATTGTTATTTATTAAAGACCGACTATTTAACCCGCAAAAGGCAGAGTGACAGATCAATCTGTCACCTTAAATTAAGGATGAAAAGGGACAAGTGAGATGATAAATAAAATCACCAGTGACATTGAACCAATTTTAAAAGCTATTCCTGATGGTGCAACCATCATGACAGGCGGGTTTGGTGTGACGGGGCAACCTGCTGAATTAATTGAAGCCTTAATCGATTTAGGAAAAAAAGAACTCACCGTTGTAAATAACAATGCGGCTTCTGGTGATCGTGGTCTAACCAAGCTCATTATTGCTGGCTGTGTTAAAAAAATGATTTGTTCATTTCCGAAATCTGCTGGGTCAACCGTTTTTCAAGACTTATATAGAGCGGGAAAAATTGAGTTAGAACTAGTTCCACAAGGTAATTTGGCTTGTCGGATTCAGGCCGCAGGGGCTGGTTTAGGGGCTATTTTTACGCCGACTGGTTATGGTACCAAAGTTGCCGAGGGTAAAGAGACCCGAACCATTAACGGTAAAAATTATGTGCTTGAATATCCACTTGAAGCTGATTTTGCACTGATTTATGCCGATAAAGCCGACCGCTGGGGCAATTTAACTTACCGTAAAGCAGCCCGCAATTTTGGGCCGATCATGGCAAAAGCCGCCAAGACCACGATTGTTCAAGTGAATGATACCGTAGAGCTAGGAACGCTTGACCCAGAGTGCATTATTACACCGGGAATTTTTGTTCAGCACGTTGTAAAAGTAGGAGATATCTAATGTCAGTTCAAAAACGTTCTCGTGAAGATATTGCCAAGCTCATTGCCAATGACATTCTGGAAGGTTCCTATGTCAATTTAGGAATTGGCTTGCCGACCAACGTTGCTAAATTTTTGCCAAAAGACAAAGAAATCTTTTTACATTCGGAAAATGGGGTTTTGGCTTTTGGCCCACCACCACAACTGGGTGAGGAAGATGAAGACTTAGTAAATGCCGGAAAAGAACTTGTCACTTTATTAGATGGTGGATGTTTTATGCATCATGGTGACTCGTTTGACATAATGCGTGGCGGCCATCTGGACATTTGCGTAATTGGGGCATTCCAAGTTGCGGTAAATGGAGACTTAGCAAACTGGCATACCGGTAAAGTAGATGATGTACCCGCAGTTGGCGGTGCTATGGATTTGGCAGTCGGCGCAAAAACGATTTATGTCTATATGGAGCATGTCACTAAAAAAGGTGAGCCCAAAATTGTAAAGGAAATTACATATCCAATGACGGGTGAGCAGTGTGTAGATCGTATTTATACAGATTTATGCATTATTGAACTCAAAGACCAAAAAGCTTATGTCACGGAAATAGTCGAAGGCTTAACTTTTGATGAATTACAGGCTGTCACAGACTGTGAATTGATAGATGCACGTGTAGCCTAAATTACACACGGAAAAAACGCTTCTTTAAGGATTAAAAGATGAAAAAATTAATTTTAGCTGCAGCTTGCGCTGCGGCCTCAGGGACTATTTTTGCAAATTCTTCAGATACCACAGAACAAAGAATTAATTTGCTAGAAACCGAGCTGCAAAAATTAAAAGCAGAACTTGCTGCTCAGAAACAAACTCAAAATAATTTACAGGTCAAACAGGTAAAGATTGAAGAGAACATCGAAAAAACTAAAGCAACGGTAACAGAAAAGCCTGTTGCTCCTTCGTGGGTCACTTGGACGGATAATGTTAAGGTTTACGGTATCGCTCGTATTGATGCAGCGGTTGATTTTAAATCATCACCAGACTCGGGCGGTAGAACGACCAGCAGCCTGTACCGAACACCTTTTGAAAGTGAAAAACGTTCAAACCATGCACGTTCCGATGCCATGATTAATGCAAGCCGATTGGGCGTTTATTTTAATAGCCCAAATAAAGCTGTGACGGGAAATATTGAAGCTGATTTCTTTGATAGCTCTAACATGGGCACAGGAGATGGTAAATTCCGTATTCGTCATGCATTTTTCACTTATAAGGATTGGACCTTTGGTCAAACATGGTCACTCATGTCCAACATGGAGACACGTACAGAATCTGTGGATTACACGCAATTTGTGGGAACTTCCTATACGCGTACTCCTCAAATCCGTTATGACTGGAAAATCGATGCCAATAATGATTTAAAAGTAGCCTTGGAATATACAGGTTCGAGAGTCTCGGCATTTCCGACTTTAACGGGGCGCTATACTTTTAAACAAGGTCCTTTAACGGCACTTGCTCAAGGCTTTATTAATGAAAAGTCTACAGATGTGGCAACTGCCACGGTGAAGAAAGTAAGCTGGGGGGCAGGAGGCGGCTTAAAATATCAACTCACGCCACAACAATCGGTACAAGCAAATTATCAATATATTGTCGGTGATCAAAAATTTATGCCGTATACCACCCAAAGCGGGTTGGCAAATTCAGCAAGTTTAAATGCCGCGGGTGATTTTTCTTTAAACGAAGACAAAACAGATTTGGTTATGAATAAGTTGAATAGCATCAATATTGGTTATTCATATAAATTTAATGAGCAATGGCGTGCAAACTTATCGGCTTCAATGTTTGATTATGATGATGATACGGTTTATGCCAAACTCAACCCAGATGCTAATAAACGCTTAACGGACTACGCAGCTAACGTCTTTTATTCACCAATTGAGCAAATGGATATTGGTATGGAATATCATCAAGGCAAACGAGAAGTATTTGATGGCAGAACCGCTGATGTGTCACGCTTAAACTTTGTATCGATGTATAAATTCTAAAATGGGACGTAGTTAAAAATGGAAAAAATAGTTGAGCCCAATGCAGAAAATATACTGTCAAAAAGCTTTATTTTTATCATGGCAATGACATGTGGCATTTGTGCGGGTTCAAACTATTATAACCAGCCCTTAATCTATTCCATTGCAGAAGCATTAAAAGTCAATGCCGATCAAGTCGCCTTAACTATTGTGATTAGCCAACTGTCATATGCAGTTGGCCTTTTTATATTGGTTCCCTTAGGCGACTTTTTTGAAAAGCGCAGTTATATTTGCTTGCTCATGTGTTGTACGGGGCTTGCACAAGTAGGGTTATCCTTAAGTCAAACCTTGCCAGTTTTATATGGCTTTACCTTTTTAGCTACATTCTTTTCGATTGCAACTCAAGTTTTGGTTCCTTTCGCCGCAGGTTTAGCCAGCCCGAAAAAAAGCCCTCAAGTCGTAGGCACTCTCATGAGTGGTTTGTTCTTAGGAATATTATTAGCGCGTTCCATTGCAGGCTTACTTTCTACAGTTTGGTCTTGGCATGCGGTTTATTTAATTAGTGGAATTGTCATTTTGGTGTTTGCTTGGGTGATGTGGGTGAAGTTGCCAGTTGCGCGTAAGTCTCACCAACTCAATATTCTACAGATTTATGGTTCACTATTTTCATTAGCTGTTCACCAGCCGCATTTATTACGCCGTGGTTTTGCTGGTGGAATTGGCTTTGGAATTTTAGCTCTGATTTTTACCACTATGACTTTTATTTTGGCGAATGAGCCTTATCACTTTAACGATTTCCAGATTGGTTTATTTGGGATTGTTGGATTGGCAGGTGTATTTGCGACTCCTTGGGCAGGTAAGAAAATTGCAGCGGGTCTTGAAAATAAAATTGCAGTGATTTGCATGGGGTTATTAATAAGTGCCTGGATACCACTATTTTTTGCCCAGCAGTCTTTGGTTGCCTATGCTGTTGGTGTAATTATGGCGTACTTTGGTTTGTCGGCATTTCATGTACTCAACCAAAATTTGGTCTATCGTATTTCGGCTGAGGCGCGTTCCCGTATTAATTCAATTTATATGACTTTATATTTTGGTGGAGCCGCCTTAGGTTCTTTTATTGCGGTGTATGCTTGGAAACACTGGGGATGGGAAGCATGTGCTGCCTTAGGTTTAGTGATGGCATTGGTGAGTTTTACGATTGATCGTTTAGATTTTTATGAAATGAATAAGATTGCAAAGCCAGAAAAAGCTCCATAAACAGGAGCTTTAAAATTTTATTATTTGCGAATAATCATTAAGGTTGCCGAGGCAAAAGCATACACTTTGCCGTTTTCATCTACGATTTTACCTTCGGTACTAATAATATTGCGACCCGCATTAATTAACTCGGCTGTCGCATAGTAAGACGTATCAACCTGCATAGGGCGAATCATTTTTACATTTAAATCAATGGTTCCATAACCAACGCCATGTTCAAGTAGGGTATGAGCTGCGCTGCCTGTCGCAGTATCTAAAGCTGTGGCGCAAAAGCCGCCGTGTACACCGCCTTGTATATTTCTATGTTCTTTGCGAGGGGTAACTTTATAAGTTGCTTTACCTTCAGAAACTTCAACGAGTTCCATTGGTATGGTGTGAGCCATAGGGGATGGAGAAACTTCACCATTTTTTAAAGCGGTTAAAAACTCAAGACCTGTGTATTTCGGGCTTTCCATAAATCGTCCTTGGATGATTAAGCAGTCTAATCACGATACTATAAATTGAATTTTTACGGAATAAAATTTTGCAATACAAAATATAAATTTATTCTGATTAAGCAAAATTAATTACTTTTTATTATATATTTTTATTTTAAAACATGTATTTGTGTTTTATCTCTATTTGTGAGTTACGATAATTTTATTAAATTAGTGAAAATATATTTTGCTATAAGAAATTTTTTGATATTTTGGTGTGATTGAAACAATAAAAGTCCATTTTAAGGAAAAACGATATCTGCCATAAGACAGGCAGTGAAGTGAAAGGAAAAAACTATGCCTTTATACAAAGCTCCATTACGCGATATGCAATTTGTACTGCATGAAATGCTTCAAACAGAACAGAACTATCAAGGTTTAAGCAACTATCAGGAAAGCGTAAATCGAGAATTAATTGATCAATATTTAGAGGCGGCCGCAGATTTTTGTGAAAATGAGTTGGCACCGATTAACCAAAATGGTGATCAGGAAGGGTGTCATTTAAATCAAGGTGTAGTTACAACGCCGAAAGGTTTTAAAGAAGCCTACCAAAAATATGCCGAGCTAGGTTTTACTTCATTAACCGCCGATCCGGAATATGGTGGACAAGGCTTGCCGACATTGCTGCGGATCGCTATTTCTGAAATGTTATGTGGCTCTAATTGGGCTTGGGCGATGTATCCCGGCTTGTCTCATGGCGCAATGAGAACTATTGAGCATCATGGTACCGAGCAACAAAAACAGAAGTTTTTGACTAAACTCATTAGTGGTGTTTGGACCGGAACGATGTGTTTAACCGAATCACATGCGGGCTCGGACCTTGGGTTAATTAGAACTAAAGCAGAACCAAATCCTGACGGTAGCTACTCAATTACAGGCGAAAAGATTTTTATTTCAGCGGGTGAACACGATCTTTCTGAAAATATTATTCATATTGTTTTAGCCCGTTTACCTCAGGCACCCGCAGGGACTAAAGGTATTTCTTTATTTATTGTGCCTAAATTTAATGTGAGTGACGACGGTCAGGTGTTGGACCGTAATAAAGTTGTTTGTAATGCGATTGAACATAAAATGGGGATTCATGGTAATGCGACCTGCGTACTGAATTTTGATGGCGCCAAAGGTTATTTAATTGGTCCTGAAAATCGCGGGCTCAATTGTATGTTTACCTTCATGAATACTGCACGCATTGGAACGGCAGTACAAGGGCTTGCTGCTTCTGAAATTTCATTTCAAGGCGCATTAAGTTATGCCAAAGAACGTCTTGCTATGCGATCGCTATCTGGTCCTCAATATCCTGAGAAAAATGCCGATCCAATTATTGTGCATCCTGCTGTACGTTCGATGTTAATGACACAAAAAGCTTTTTCTGAAGGTGGCCGTGCGTTGGCTTATTTTTTGGCTCAGCATGTCGATATTGTGGAAAGCTCAAACGATCAGCAACAGCAAAAACACTCCGATGAATTACTGGCTTTTTTAACGCCAATTGCTAAGGCTTTTTTAACCGAGTCAGGTAATGAGTCTGCCAAGCATGGCGTTCAAGTATTTGGCGGTCATGGCTTTATTGTTGAGCATGGTATGGAGCAAATTGTACGTGATGCGCGTATCTCAACATTGTATGAAGGAACAACTGAAATCCAGTCTCTAGATCTGCTGGCACGTAAAGTTCTAAAGTCGGAAGGCAAACTTTTAAAGAATATGACGGATTTAATTGATCAGTTTATTAGTCAACAGCAATCTAGTGAAACCCTGAAACCTTATCTAGAGAAATTAGATGAGCTTAAACAGCAATGGCTGTCACTGATCAAATCTATTGCAGAGAAAGCCAAGCACAACCCAGAAGAAATAGGGGCAGCTTCGGTGGATTATCTTTATTTTTCTAGTTACGTCGTGTTCGCTTATTTGTGGGCTCGAATGGCACAAGTTGCCCATGAAAAATTAGAATCGGGTACACAAGAAGAAGCTTTTTATAAAGCAAAGTTAACGACAGCTAAGTTTTTCTATCAAAAACTTTTACATCGTACACAGAGCCATGCTGCTTCTATTGAGTCTGGCGCTGAATCGATTATGGAACTCGATCAAGATGCTTTTGCATTTTAATGAATCGTAATATCTAAAATCACTAGGTGAAATTGACATGCGAAATTTTACCTAGTGATTAATCTTATACTCTTGAGTTTTTGATAGGAAAAACCAGTTGAGCTAAAGAAATAGGGGGTTAATATAAGCATTAAAACGTGAATTTTCATCAAATATTGATGTTGGATAAGGACTAAGGAAAGAAAATCATGAATGCTTATTATCAATTACTGAATAGAACAATTGGTCCTCAAGGTGAAGTCATTGCTCATTATTGCTCAACTGTTCACGCACAAGGAGCTTGGAACCCTCATGAACAGCATATGGCGCCTGCAAGTGGTGTCATCGCAGCAGAGCTAGAGCAATTTTCACCACGACAAGATATGCGAATTGGTCGAATTAGTTTTGATATTTTTGGTTTGATTGCATTTGGTGAATTTACGATTAAGACCCATGTGATTCGTGCCGGTAAAACGATTGAATTGATTGAAGCTGAAATGCAGGCACAAGGTAAAACCTGTATTGTGGCTAGAGCATGGCGAATGTGCACTCAAGACAGTTCCGAGATTGCTGGGCTTGAAGATAAGCCAGTTCATCATCCAGATACTTTTACAGAATGGTCGGGCATGAAAAGATGGCCAGGTGGTTTTATCCAGACACTCATCACTAAAACTGATGATCAGCATCGTGCGGGCAAAGGAATTGTTTGGCTAAACAATGATAAAGAAATAGTTGAAGGACAGCCGACGACAGATTTTGCTCATTTAATTGGCATGGTAGATACAGCAAACGGCATTGTACCAAGACAAGAAGGCGAATTTACTTGGGGCTTCCCAAATCTTGATTTGCAAGTTCACATGCACCGTTATCCGCAAGGTAAATGGCTAGGTCTGCAAACCGTTCAGCAATATGGTTCGGATGGTATTGGTTTAACCAGTGCGGTTTTACATGATGTGTATGGTCCATTTGGACGAAGCGAGCAGATTTTGACTTTACGTAAAATGGCTAAATAAATTTTTGAGCCAATAAAAAAGTCATCCCTAAGGATGACTTTTTTATTTTGAGATTTAATTTTTAGTTACGGACTTTTAGCAGTGTTGGGGTAAGTTCATCCCAACGTTGTTTTGCAGCGTTCATTGCTTTCATTTTGATATGCCCATAACCACGAACTTCTGCCGGTAATTTTGCAATTTGCTCGGCAACTGCCAAGTTATGATTGTCTGGTGCTTCAACAAGTGCTTCAACAAATGCAATGTAACGATCACGCCACGCTTGTTCGTGTTGACGTTCTTCTTGACGTGCAAATGGATCAAGGAAAGTTTCACGAAGCCATTGTAAGCGAGCAAGCATCATCATTGGGAAGCGCATCCAGTAACCAAACGCACGTTTACGGACATTTTTCAGGCCACCAAGTAACGCTGGTGGGGCAAGGTGATACGTTAAACGTAAGCCTTTACCGAACTGGGTTTCAATTGATTCTTTGAAGCTTTTACCTGTTAAAAGACGTGCAACTTCATATTCATCTTTATAAGCCATGACTCTATAAAGCTGAGTTGCAATTGTACCTGTTAACTCTTCTGGTAATTTTTTAGCTGCTAGCTCTACAAGTGTACGGTATTTAGCTGCATAAGCTTCATTCCAGTAGTCTGTAAGACGAGCAGAACGGTCTTCAACAAGTTCAGCTAAAGTTTGCGGTGTTTTAGTTTTTGGCATTGCTGCAAGTAAACGAGCAGCTAAAGTTGGGTCACTTGCAAGATGACAACCCACGCGGAAAGCTTCGATATTCTTTTCAACAGCCGTACCATTTAGGCGAATTGCTTTTTCAATGCTTTCGCGTAATAGCGGAATGCGACCAGATTGCCAAGCCATACCAAGTAATAACTGGTTAGTATAGATCGAATCACCTAAGAGTAGTGTTGCAATGCGAGCTGCTGGTAAAGAAACCAGTTGACCTTGACGAACACGACCACGAAGACGATCAATTAAATCAGTAATAGGTGCATACCAGTCACGAGATTTGATAAATTCAGAAGTAGGGGTACTGTCTTCATTCACAATAACCAAAGCATCATCTTTTAAGCGAGATAGAGCAGCGCTACCACCAGCCACTACGGCATCTGCACCAATCAATAATTCACATTGGCCCGCCGGAATTTTCGTAGAAGAAATTTGCTCATCAGTTGCCGCAAGTTGAACGTATGAATAAACCGTACCACCTTTTTGCGCAAGACCAGCCATGTCCATAACACGTGTTGCTTTACCTTCGAGGTGAGCTGCCATACCAAGAAGTGCACCAATAGTCACAACACCTGTACCACCAATACCGCCAACCATAATACGACTTGGAACGTCATATAACTGAGGAATAACTGGTGATGTTGGCCAGCCTGCACCAATACCTTCAAATTTAGCCGGACGTTTCATGTCGCGTGTATGAACAGTCACAAAACTAGGGCAGAACCCTTCAGCACAAGTGAAGTCTTTATTACAGCTACTTTGGTTAATTTGACGCTTAGTGCCTAAAGCAGTCTCTACTGGCTCAATAGATAAACAGTTTGATTTTTTCGAACAGTCGCCACAGCCTTCGCAAATATCACTATTAATGTATAAACGCTCAGCTGGATCAGGGTATGCATCACGTTTACGACGACGGCGTTTTTCGCTGGCACAGGTTTGTACATAGATTAAAGCGGTGACACCTGTAATTTCACGAAGCTCACGTTGAACTGCATCGAGTTCATTACGGTGGCGAATTTCTACACCCGGTGCAATGCCGTCTTCTTCGTTTAATAGTTTAACTTCATCAGTGACAATAACTTGTTTTTTAATACCTTCGGCAGCAAGCTGACGAGTTAACTGCGCAACGCTCAAATGACCATCTACATGCTGACCACCTGTCATAGCGACTGCATCGTTGTAGAGGATTTTGTAGGTAATATTGGTTTTTGCGGCGATAGACTGACGAATTGCCAAGTAACCTGAGTGGAAGTAAGTTCCATCACCAAGGTTGGCAAAAATGTGTTTTTCATTGGTAAATGGTGATGCACCCACCCAACTTACACCTTCACCACCCATTTGAGAGAATGTTTCGGTACCGCGGTCAAGTGAAACTGCAATATAGTGACAACCAATACCACCTAACGCGCGACTACCTTCAGGAACTACGGTTGAAGAGTTATGTGGGCAACCACTACAGAAATATGGTTTACGTTCAGCAAGGTCAATCACACGTTTTGATTCTTGCTCTGCTTTTAGTAGTAAGTCGATTCTGCTTTGGATTTGTACTTTTAGGCTTTCTGGAATATCAAGTTTTAAGAAGCGAGCAGCCAGCATTTTTGCAATAGGTTCAGGCTGATACTCATAGTGACCAATGAGCGGTGCTTCTTCAATAGAGGTACTCCATTCACCTTTACCATCAGTTGCTTTACCAATGACACGAGGACGTTTGCCATCAGGTAGTGAGTACAACTCGTCTTTAATTTGTGTTTCGATAATTGGACGTTTTTCTTCAATAACGATGAGTTCTTCTAAACCTTCGGCAAATTCACGAATGCCTTGTGGTTCTAAAGGCCAAATCATCCCAACCTGATAAACACGTAGCCCAAGCTGTTGGGCTTTTTCATCTTCAATACCCAAAATGCGTAAGGCTTCAATCGTATCTAAATAGCCTTTACCACTTGCGGCAATACCAATACGGGCATTTTCACAAGGCCATGTAACGGTGTTTATTTTGTTGGCACGGGCATAAGCCAAAACAGCAGGTAAGCGATATTTATAAAGACGTTCTTCTTGCTGAATGCCATGATCTGGCCAGCGAATATTGACGCCGCCCTCTGGGAAATTAACATCTTCTGGTATAACCGGAGTAACACGGTCTAGGTCGACATGAACAGAAGCAGAAGTCTCTACAATTTCACTCACCAGCTTCATTGAAGACCAAAGGCCAGAAAAACGTGAAACAGCAATGGCGTGAACACCAAAGTCTAAAATTTGTTGAACGGATGTTGGGTAGAAAATTGGAATACCACAACCAATCATGACATGTTCGGACTGGTGAGGGATTGTAGAAGATTTACATGAGTGGTCATCACCAAATAAAGCAACAACACCACCACGTTCAGAGGTACCAGCTAAGTTAGCATGGCGGAGTACATCGCCTGAACGGTCAACACCCGGGCCTTTACCATACCACCATGAAGACACTCCATCATATTTGCCTTGGCCTGAAAGATTAACTTGTTGGGTACCCCAAATTGCGGTAGCAGCCAAGTCTTCATTTACACCAGGTTGAAATACAACATTATGGGATTTAAGTAATCCTTGAACTTGCCAAAGGAAACTATCATAGTTACCAACAGGAGAACCGCGATAACCAGAAATAAAACCAGCAGTATGATAACCATTGATCGCATCACGGCGAGTTTGGGCAAGAGGCAAACGAACAAGCGCCTGAATGCCGGTCATATATGCTGTACCGTTATCACTTACATATTTATCTTCAAGTGACACATCCTTTGTTGCAATAATATTTGGAGTGACTTTTGTAGCTATATTCATTTATATCTCCTTAGAATTTTTAGTAGCTCGGACTACTTTCTTTTTTCAACATCCAGTTGAATATTTGGAGCAAGTGACATACGAAATAAAAAAAGATCGGTTCCTCTTCTTAAAAAGAATTAGTGCCAATGTATGTACATTTAGTCATTGTGGTTGATCTAAACTGGTGCAACAATCCGTAATTTAGGAAAACATATTTACGTTATGCGCAAAAATCTCGATGGTGGACTATTGCATGCAATGCATGCATTCCTGAAAGTGATTGATAGCGGGAGTTTCACAGCAGCAGCTGAGCAGATGGATCTGACCACAGCACAGGTTTCACGTCTTATCAGCGAGCTAGAAACACGCTTAGGTACAAAATTAATACAACGCTCAACGCGCCAGCAGGCACTGACCGATATTGGTGCGACTTACGCAGAGCGCTGTCGCCAAGTTATTTCAATGGTGGATGAAGCGGAGTCAGAAGTAACAGGGACGGCATCTAAACCCAAAGGGCGTTTACGTGTATTAAGCATGGGAAGCTTTGGGCATCATTATGTTTTTCCAGTAATGGCCGAATTTTGTAAGCATTACCCTGAACTAACCGTGGAATATACGACCTCACAGTACGTTCCAGACCTGTTGGCAAAAGGGGTGGATGTCAGTCTTTATCTGACTGAATCATTAACAGATTCTCGTTTTGTCGCACGCAGAATTGGCACTATCTTTTCTGTTTTATGTGCTTCACCTGCGTATCTAGAAAAACATGGTGTGCCTGAGTCCCCTGAAGACTTAAAAAACCACGCCTGTTTACGCTTAGTAAACCCATCTATTACACCAGATTGGCACTTGTTAAATGCAAAGGGTGAGTCTTACCAAATTGATACTGGCGGGCAACTCATTGCAGATAACCCTGAGTTATTGTTAGATGTGGTGCAACAAGATATGGGTGTGGCGCTATTGCCGATGTTTTCGGCTTTAGATGCAGTTCAGAATGGAAGATTATGCCATATCTTGCCAGAGTGGCGTTCACCCGATATAGGGGTTTATACCTTATTGCCTTCACGTCATTTCATTGATGCTAAAACGCGTGCATGGTTAGATTGGGTGGAAGAACATATTTCGCCAAGAATTGAAATGGATGCATCTTATTTTTATAAATAATAAGATAAATTTTTTAAGGACTACAATTGAAAAAGGATAAAGAATAATACGGATTTAGAACAAAAATAGGGTAGAGAATGCTTCTGTTGAGAGAGGCATTTAATACAGAGATAAATGATAAATTTTAAAAAAATTGCATGAGGGATTTAGTCCCAATTCCTGAACGAAATGAGATAAAGATGAGATAGCATGATCTGGTACTTTGCCTTATACCAGATGCTGACCTACTTTAATTTATGACTAGGCACACTTGGTTTGCCAATAAGCATTTGCATAATTCGACAAGCTTTTTCGGTTTAGTACATTGCTAATATTTTGGCTGGCTTGCATCAGTTTTTCTAAGTCAATGCCAGTTTCAAAGCCCATGTGCGACAGCAAATAAAATAGATCTTCGGTCGATACATTACCCGAGGCACCTTTGGCATAAGGGCAACCGCCAAGTCCTGCAAGGGAAGAATCAAAAACACGAATACCTTGCTGTAAAGACTGATAAATATTGGCAATTGCCATGCCATAGGTGTTATGGAAATGCCCAGCTAAAACTTTGCTGTCGAGTTCAGCAAGGCAGGCTTGCCAAACCTTTTGAACACGATCAGGTGTTGCTGTGCCAATGGTTTCACCTAAAGACACCTCATAGCAGCCCATGTCATAGAGTCGTTTAACAACTCTCACCACTTGTTCAGGGGCAATTGCGCCTTCATATGGACAATCGACTATACAAGAGACATAACCGCGCACACGGATGTTATGAGCTTTTGCAGCCGCCATGACATCGCTAAATTTTTCAAAGCTTTCATCAATAGAGCAGTTGATATTTTTACGAGTAAAACTCTCAGAAGCTGCGGTAAACACCGCAACCTCTTTGCATCCTACTGCTTGAGCAGTTTCAAAACCTTTGATATTTGGGGTGAGCAGGCTAAATTGCACATCGGTTGTTTGGGGTAGTTGCTTAAAGAGCTCATGACTTTGAGCCATTTGCGGTACCCATTTTGCCGAAACGCATGAACCGACTTCAATTGATTTTAGGCCTGCACTGATTAGGTCATTAATAAAGTTTAAGCGTTGTTCGACAGTTAAAGTCTGCTTTTCATTTTGGAGGCCGTCTCTGGGACCGACCTCTACGATTTTGACAAACTCACTCATGCAACTTCCTCCTGTGCAGGCTGAAATTCCACAAGCTCATCGCCAGCTTTGACCTGATCACCGACTTGGAAGTAGGAATCTACAATTACGCCATCTTTAGGGGCACGGATGGTATATTCCATTTTCATGGCTTCAAGCGTCATTAAAATATCATCTTTTTTAACGCTATGATTTGCGCTTACCAAAACTTGAGTGACTACACCCGGCATTGGTGCTTTTAGGTGGCCTTCATCGGCTTGGCTATCTGCTTGATTAAAGTCTTGGCGAATATAAGCAAATTTATAGCTTTGTCCATTTTGGAACAAGGTAATGCCTTGCTTATTTTGGTTAAAAGATAGCTTTTGCTTAGACCCACCAATCTGAACAGATGCCATATGCGCATCAAGCAATTGACCTGAAATCGGGTAGCTTTGACCATTATATTCTGCGGTGAAGCCATGTTCATTTGAGGCAAATTTGATTTGAATATTTTGGTTTAAATAATTCAGTTTAATACTGTACTGATAGGCAATATTTAAACGCCAAAGTGGTTGAGCTTGCCAAAGCTGTTTTTGGCTTGAGCTGTTGTTATTAAGTTGGCTTAAAAACTCAATAAATGCCGCTGCCACCACAAGTTCTGGTTTGATCTCTTCAGGGCTAAACAAGAAGTTTTGTTCACGTTGAATCAGGTTGGTATCAAGCTTGGCTTGTTTAAACGATTCGCTACGAACAATTTTTTCAAGAAAAGCAATGTTGTTGCCTAAACCATCGACATGAAATTGGCTTAGGGCATGTTGCATTTGAATAAGTGCAGCTTCACGGTTTTTACCCCATACGATGAGTTTTGCAATCATTGGGTCGTAATAGGTCGTGATTTCATCGCCTTCAACAATACCACTGTCCACACGCACATATTGGTTTTGCGTTGGGTAGTGCAAATAGTCAATTTTTCCGATTGCAGGTAAAAAGCCTTTTTCGGGTTCTTCTGCATAGATTCGAGCTTCAAGTGCATGGCCGTGAATTTGGAGTTGGTTTTGTAGTTTAGGCAAAGGTTCGCCATAAGCCACACGAAGTTGCCATTCAACCAAGTCTTCACCTGTAATCATTTCGGTAACAGGGTGCTCGACTTGTAGACGGGTATTCATTTCCATGAAATACGCCGTACCGTCTTGTTCCACAATAAACTCAACCGTACCGGCACCAACATAATTTACGGCACGTGCAGCATCGATTGCAGCTTGGCGCATTGCATCGAGCTTCTCGCTTGGCATTTGTGGAGCAGGGGCTTCTTCTAACACTTTTTGGTGACGGCGTTGTACAGAGCAGTCGCGTTCAAATAAGTGCACATAGTTGCCATGTGTATCGCCAAACACTTGCACTTCAATATGGCGCGGTTGAATCACATATCGCTCAATCAAGACATCATCATTACCAAAGCTCGATTTGGCTTCACGTTTACAAGAGGCTAAAGCATGCAGAAAATCTTCACTGCGTTCAACCAGACTCATGCCTTTACCACCACCGCCAGCACTGGCTTTAATTAAAACAGGATAGCCAATTCGGTCTGCCTGTTGTTTTAAAAAGTCAGCATCTTGGTTGGTTCCGTGATAACCCGGTGTTAAAGGAACACCTGCTTTTTCCATTAACGCTTTCGAGGTTGCTTTTAAGCCCATCGCTAAAATGGCATCCACTGGCGGCCCAATAAAGCAAATATTGTGCTGTTGGCAAGCGAGTGCAAACTGGTCATTTTCCGAAAGGAAACCGTAGCCCGGGTGAACTGCTTGGCTGCCCGTATCAATGGCCGCTTGAATAATACGATCAACCTGTAAATAACTTTGCGTTGCAGGGGACTGACCAATATAAATCGCTTCATCTGCAAGTTTGACGTGTTGTGCATTTGCGTCTGCATCTGAGTAAACGGCAACCGTTGCAATACCTAATTTTTTAGCTGTGCGAATTACGCGGCAGGCAATTTCGCCACGGTTCGCAATTAAAATCTTTTCAAACATGATGATCGTCCTTAATTGTTGTTATGCGAGTTAGAAACCCAAGCAGGCTGCTGTTTATTTAAAAAGGCACTCAGACCTTCTTTTGCCTCGCTGCCTTGACGAACTTGAGCAATATGATGTGCTGTCTGTTGCAGCAAGTCATTGCTCATGGTCTGGTTGCTGACCATTTGAATGAGTTGTTTTGAGGCCGCTTGAGCATGCGGGCCACCAAGTAATAGAGCATCAACAATTTCTTGAACTTTTTTATCTAAGTCTTCCGCATCTGCAACTTCATGTGCCAAGCCAATTTGTTTGGCTTCACGTGCTGAAATCCGCTCGGCAGTTAAGAAGTAACGGGAAGCTTGTCTTGCACCAATCGCACGGATCACATAGGGACTAATGGTAGATGGAGCAAGCCCTAAACGAACCTCAGAAGTTGCAAACTTGGCATCCGTGCTGGCAATACAAATATCACATGCCGACGCTAAACCCATGCCGCCACCAAAGGCAATCCCATGCACGCGGGCAATAGTCGGTTGTTTAAGTGTTGCAAGTGCATCAAGCATTTGCGCAAGTTTTAATGCATCTGCTTCATTTTCTGCTGAAGATGCCTGACCAGCCTGTTTCATCCAGTTGAGGTCGGCACCTGCTGAAAAGCTTTTGCCGCGACCAGCCAGAACCACAACACGAATATCATCACGTGTATGGATTTGCTTAAAGCAGGCATGTAGTTCTTCAATGACTGTGGTGTTGAATGCATTGTGCAATTCAGGGCGATTCAGCCAAACATAGGCAACCTGATCTTGTTGTTCGAGTTGTAAAAATTGAAAGCTCATATACACCTCTTACATGCGGAACACGCCAAATTTGGTTGGCTGGATTGGGGCATTCATAGCAGCAGCAAGACTTAAACCGAGTACTTGGCGAGTTTGCGCTGGGTCGATTACACCGTCATCCCAAAGTCGGGCAGAAGCATAATATGGATGACCTTGACGCTCGTATTGTTCACGAATGGGTTGTTTAAATTCGTCTTCTTCTTGTGCTGACCAATCGGCACCTTTTTGCTCAATTTGATCACGTTTTAAAGTTGAGAGTACGCTTGCTGCTTGTTCACCGCCCATCACTGAAATACGAGAGTTTGGCCATGTCCATAAAAAACGTGGTGAATAAGCACGGCCACACATACCGTAGTTACCTGCACCAAACGAACCACCAATAATCAAGGTGAGTTTTGGTACATTTGCGGTTGCAACTGCCATAACCAATTTGGCACCGTTTTTTGCAATCCCTTCATTTTCATACTGGCGACCGACCATGAAGCCCGTAATGTTTTGTAGGAATAACAATGGAATATTGCGCTGTGTGCATAGCTCAATGAAGTGCGCACCTTTTTGTGCAGACTCAGAAAATAAAATCCCGTTATTGGCAATAATGCCGACCGGCATACCATAGAGTGAAGCAAAACCGGTAATCAGTGTTGAACCAAAACGTGCTTTAAACTCATCAAAACGAGAGCCGTCTACAATACGGGCAATGACTTCACGCACATCGAAAGGCTTACGCGCATCACTTGGTACCACGCCATAGAGTTCCGATGCATCAAATAGAGGCTCATCAACTTGTTTATTTAAGTCATTTGGCTTTTTATTTAAGTTCGCAACAATGTTTCGTGCAATCGCAATTGCATGTTCATCATTTTCAGCTAAATGATCAGCCACGCCTGAAAGACGTGTATGCACATCACCACCACCTAGATCTTCGCTGCTCACGACTTCGCCCGTTGCAGCTTTTACCAGAGGAGGGCCGCCTAAGAAAATCGTACCTTGATTACGGACAATAATCGTTTCATCCGACATGGCAGGTACATATGCACCACCTGCGGTACAGCTACCCATCACCACAGCAATTTGGGCAATCCCTAAGCTCGACATGCGTGCCTGATTATAGAAAATACGCCCGAAGTGATCACGGTCTGGAAAAACCTCATCTTGCATTGGTAAATAGGCACCGCCTGAATCCACCAAATAAATACAAGGCAAGTGATTTTGTTCAGCAATTTCTTGTGCGCGTAGATGCTTTTTAACCGTAAGGGGATAATACGTTCCGCCTTTAACCGTTGCATCATTGGCAACGATCATGCAAGTGATGCCGTTGACTTGACCAATACCCGCAATCACACCCGCAGCAGGAACATCATCTTCATAAACGTTGTACGCTGCCAACTGACCAATTTCTAAAAATGCCGTGCCGACATCAATCAGTTGATCAATACGTTCACGAGGTAAAAGTTTACCTCGAGCCAAATGTTTTTGACGGGCATTTTCACCGCCGCCTAAAGCAATACGCTGGGCAACTTGTTTTAGATCTGTGACCAATGTTTGCATGGCTTGCTGGTTTGTTTTGAAGTCTTCACTTCGAACATTAATCTTGCTTTGTAATTGGTTCATAAGATGCGTCCTTATTTATAATTATTATTTGGTTTCATTAAAGAGTTCGCGGCCAATCAGCATGCGGCGAATTTCAGAAGTTCCTGCACCAATTTCATAAAGTTTTGCGTCGCGCCATAAACGGCCAGCAGGGAATTCATTGATATAACCATTACCGCCTAAAGTTTGGATTGCTTCACCAGCCATCCATGTTGCTTTTTCGGCAGCATATAAAATGGCACTTGCAGCATCTTTACGTAGGCTGCGGTCATGGTCAGCTTTATCACATGCAGCACCAACAGCATAAACAAGAGCTTTACATGCCAACCAAGTTGAATACATATCGGCAAGTTTGCCTTGCATAAGCTGGAATTCACCTAAAGCTTGTCCAAACTGTTCACGTTGGTGTAAGTATGGAATTACCACATCTAAACAAGCATCCATAATGCCTAAAGGTCCGGCACTTAAAACTGCACGTTCATAGTCCAAACCACTCATCAGTACTTTTGTGCCGTTACCAACACCACCGAGTACGTTTTCAGCAGGTACTTCTACATTGTCAAAGAACAGCGGGTAAGTGTTAGAGCCACGCATACCGAGTTTGTCTAAGTGGTTGCCGTGACTAAAACCTTTCATGCCTTTTTCAATTAAAAAAGCAGTCATGCCTTTTGCGCCAGCTTGTGGGTCAGTTTTGGCGTAAACCACCAATACATCTGCATCACCGCCGTTAGTGATCCACATTTTTGAACCATTTAAAACGAAGTGATCACCTTTTTGTTCAGCACGTAATTTCATGCTGACGACATCAGAACCCGCATTTGGTTCAGACATCGCAAGGGCACCCACATATTCACCGGAAATTAATTTTGGTAAATACTTTTGTTTTTGCTGCTCGTTACCGTTACGGTTAATCTGGTTTACACATAAATTAGAATGAGCACCATAAGAAAGACCAATGGCTGCCGAAGCACGAGAAATTTCTTGCATAGCAATAATATGAGCTAAATAACCCATATTGGCACCGCCATATTCTTCAGAAACAGTCATGCCTAAAAGGCCCATATCTCCGAATTTTTTCCAGAGATGTGCAGGGAATTTGTTGTCTTGATCAACTTGTTGGGCAATTGGTGCAATTTCCTTTGCACAAAATGCTGCCACTGAATCTTGAAGCGCAATTAAAGTTTCATCTAGACCGAAATTCAAGCTGCGTAGGTTCATGATATCTTCATCCTATTGGTTATATTTGTTGTCCATAAAATATTTTGTGGGTATTTGATAATTACCATACAATGATTTTTCAAAAAAGTGAATACTGATTCATAAAATGATTTACAATTCATTTTATTTGTTAGAGAATAAATTATGAGCTATAAACGATCATCTTTAATGCAAGAACGGATGGAACAAAATCGTAAGTCGATTTTGAGTTCAGCCAGAAAGTTAATTTCAGAGGGAGGGTTTAAAGACGCGCAAATACAAACAATTGCAGAGCAAGCGGGCGTATCAAGTGGTCTGGTTTATCGCTACTTTGATAATAAAAGCCAAGTGCTGATTGAGGTTTTGTCCGAAGCCATTAATACGGAACTATTGGTGATTGATTCGATTACTGAAAGTGACTTATCGGCAAAGCAGAAATTACATAAGGCTGTGGCAACCTTTGTAAAACGGGCACTGAATAGTCCTCAGCTTGCATATTCACTCATGTTTGAACCCGTCGATTCAACGGTTGAACATGAGCGTTTTCGTGTGAAGCAATTGATTAAACAAAGTATTAAAAAAATACTTGCGGATGGAAATGCAAGTGGTGAGTTTGTCTTGGATGATTTAAATACAGCAGCACTGTGTGTTGTCGGTGCCATGACCTATGTGGTGGTTGAACCCCTAGACCCAGCTCAAAATACAAAGTTTGATCATGCGCATAAAGACTATTTTTCAAAACAGATTGCTGACTTTTGTGTAGATGCTGTGCATAGGAAATAGGGCATATAAAGGATAAAACAACACAAAGAAGGCAGTTTAGAAAAATAGTTGCAGTAACAACAATTAGATCAGGTAAGAAGAGAATTAGAAGAATCAAGGAGAATGATTCAATGCAACAAGAACGGTTAAGCTACGCCTCGGGACCAAGCACACAGCCCTTATTGGGTATGATCATTGGTGAACAATTTGATCAGGCTTGTCGGCAATATGCTGAAAAGGAAGCAATCGTTAGTTTTCATCAAAACAGACGATTAACCTATAAAGCTTTACAAGATGAAGTAAATGCTTTTGCTTGTAGCCTTTTAAAATTGGGATTAAAAAAAGGTGATCGATTAGCGATCTGGTCACCTAATTGTGTGGAATGGACGGTAACCCAATTTGCAGCTTTTAAAGCAGGGATTATTTTAGTCAATCTCAATACAGCTTATAAGAGCCATGAACTTGAATATGTGTTGAATAAAGTCTCATGCAAAGGATTGATTATTGCTTCTCAATTCAAAACGACTGATTACCAAGAATTACTCACAAAAATTGCCCCTGAGTTAACCACCTGTACTGACAAAGTGCTCAGTTCAGCACGATTACCACATTTAAAATTTGTCATTAAAATTGATGACCAGCATCATATGGGTATTCATCGCTTTAGTGATTTAGTCACTACACCAACTCCTGAACAGCTAGAAGAATTAAAACAATTAGCCAGACAGCTCCAGTTTGATGAAACCATTAATATTCAATTTACTTCAGGTACAACGGGTAATCCTAAAGGGACCATGTTGACCCACCATAATATTTTAAATAATGGCTATTTTGTCGGTGAAGGCATTCGTTTAACCCCTCAAGATAAAGTCTGTATTTCTGTACCGTTGTTTCATTGTTTTGGCATGGTGATGGGGAATTTAGCCTGCGTTACGCATGGTTCAACCATGGTTTATCCATCGGCGGTATTTAATCCTTTAGAAACTTTAAAAGCGATTCATCAAGAGCGTTGTACGGCAGCTTATGGCGTGCCCACCATGTTCATTGCAACCTTAGAACATGAACAGTTTAATGAGTTTGACCTGTCGAGCTTAAGAACGGGCATTATGGCAGGTAGTCCTTGTCCAAGAGAAATTATGCAGCGGGTTATAGACCGCATGCACATGTCTGAAATCACGATTTGTTATGGTATGACTGAAACCTCGCCAGTGAGTGTACAAAGTTCGGTAAATGATTCGATTGATAAACGAGTAAGCACAGTTGGGCATGTCCATCCGCATGTTGAAATTAAAATTGTCGATTTAGAAGGGCAGATTGTTCCGCAAGGAACTTTGGGTGAGCTATGCGTTCGCGGTTATTCAGTGATGGCTGGCTATTGGGGCGAAGAAGAAAAGACCCGTGAAGTGATTGATGCTGCTGGCTGGATGCATACAGGTGATATTGCCGAAATGGATCAAGACGGTTTTATTAAAATTAAAGGCCGTATTAAAGATGTGGTGATTCGTGGTGGGGAAAATCTCTTTCCAAAAGAAATTGAAGATTTCTTATACACTCATCCAGATGTAAGCGATGTCCAAGTCATTGGCTTGCCAGATGCCAGATATGGCGAAGAACTCTGTGCTTGTATTATTTTGCATGAGCATCATCAAATTGATGAAGACAGCATTCGCCAATTCTGCAAAGAGCATATTTCTCATAATAAAGTGCCGCGCTATGTCCGATTCTTTAATGAGTTTCCAATGACAGCTTCAGGCAAAGCGCAGAAGTTTAAATTGCAGGAAATTATGCGAGCTGAACTTAACTTAACTGGAAATGTCTTTGACTAAAGAGGTTAAAAGTTTGGTCAAAGTGCAGCAAACTATAAGTTGAAAGGCAGCTTAAATAGAGGATAAGCAAAATGGCAAAAGACTTTAATAGCCCAAAGGTAGTCGAAGGATATGACGAACATATTCGTAAATTAATTCCGGGTTATGAGGTGATCCATCAACAGGTGGATGCCATTTTGCAATCAGTGTTACCACCAAATGCTCATATTTTAATTGTGGGTTGTGGCACGGGGTATGAACTCGAATATTTACTTAAACGTTATTCGAACTGGAAATTTACAGCAGTTGATCCATCTTTGACTATGCTGCAAAAAGCTCAGGAACAGGTTGAACTTTTAGATAAATCTTCTCAAGTCACCTTTGTTCACGGTGAAACGTCAGCTTTACCTCTTGAGAATTGCTTTGATGCTGCACTTTCTATTCTTGTGGCTCATTTTATTGCAGATGATATAAAACCTGTTTTCTTTAAAGATATTTATGATCGTTTAAAAGAAAAAGCTGTTTTGCTGACCTACGATTTAATGACGTGTGTAAATCCACAGCATCTTCACGCTTTACGTTATTTATGCTTGGCACAAGGTTTAACAGAAGAACAATGTCAAAAAATGTTAGAGCGTATGGCGCAAGACTTTTTTAGCCTAACCACTGAAGGATATATAAAACTTTTAGAAAAAACTGGTTTTGAAAGTGTGCAGCCTTATACACAAATTTTGACGTATCAAGGGTTTATTGCAAAAAAATAATAGATTTCGGAAAGCGTTAATACGGATATAAAACCTGCATATTCTCAATGAGGAAGAGAATATAAAAACTGAAAAAAATTAGAAGATTTAGCTTTACTTAAAAACAAATTAAAAGTGGTTTTCAGGCCGCTTTAGGGAGGTTTTGTCTAAAAAATATGATTGAAGGTCTTTCTTGTGAAAGAAAAGCAAATTTTAAGCACCTATTTTAAATAGGTACATAACAAAAAGGATGTCGAGATCTTTAAGTCGAATTAAAGATCAAAAAAGGAAAGTTTTATGATAAATGCTTTAAATACAACGGTTCAAAAAAGCCTGTTGGCTGTTTCTGTGACCCTGTTTGTGTCTTCTGCTTTTGCAGGTCAAACAGATCCTGAAATAGCACAACTTCGCCAAGAAGTGAAAGAGCTTCGGGCTATGTTACAAGCCAATATGCAGGCGCAAAAATCTTTATCGCAAGGACAAGTGGAACTAGCAAATTCAGCGACTCCTCAAGCCGCAACCGTACCACCAATACAGCAAGGTTTAACCAAGTCTGGTGCAGAATTTAACTTATATGGTTATATACGGGCAGATGCTTCTTATCAAATGAAAGGGGCATCTACGATGTATAACAATATTAGCGGTGTTCCACTCGAAAATACGCCAGAAGAATCTGCTCAAAAAGACCAGTTGCACAGCACCGTTAATGTGACACGTTTCGGGCTGAATTTTAAAACCCCGACGGCCGCGGGTGAGGTGGGCGGAAAGTTAGAAATGGACTTCTTTGGGGCAGCCACTCGTGATCAGTTTCGAATACGCCATGCTTATTTAACGTTTGATAAATGGCTTATCGGTCAAACGTGGTCAACATTTATCGCACCTGAATATTATCCGGAAACGATTGATGCGGGAACATTTGTAGGCAGTGCATTATTAAGATCACCGCTAGTTCGCTATAGCGATAACTTAACGGCAAATACAAGCTTTGCAATATCGGTTGAAGATCCGAAATATACTGCGACCTCAGACCCAGATAATAAAATGCGCTTACCAGCCTTGGTAGGACGCTTAAATCATAAATTTGCCAATGGCTCGATGTTGTCGGGACGTAGTTTTGTTGCTGAAAAAAGAACTAATCATGATGAGGAAGTCGCTTGGGGCGTAGGCTTTGGCGGTAAATATCAAATTACACCCGATACATTACTCAAAGCCGATTATTACCATGTCAAAGGAGATGGGCGTTTCCTGCTATGGAGTAACAGCGGCTATGCAATAGATGATCAAAACAATATGCATAGCAATGAATTTGATACCGTTTCTTTAGGTATTACTCATCAATTTACACCGCAAATTCGCTCGACTTTAGGCTACGGCTATATGAAAGCCAAAGATGATAACCGTTTTGCTGAATTACAACGTAATAGCACCACTCAAAACAAAGAGCTTTGGCAAAGCTGGGTGAATGCACTTTATAACCCATACAAACCAATTACCTTGGGCGTCGAATATGTGTATGGCGAACGAGAAACTTTTGATGGACGTAACGGGATTGATAACCGCTTCAATATGATGGCGAGTTATGACTTTTAATTTATTCAATAAAACCTTGAATAATTTGTTTTTTCTTTAGGGTGCAGTATGTCGTTTTAAAAAATTGAATATGAATTTATCTCACAAAGGAGGTGAGTAAATGACAACATCTAAATTAAATGTAAATGAAGTTATTGATCAGGCCAGATTTACCCCTTTTCACTGGAGTATTTTACTTTGGTGTTTATTAATTATTATTTTTGATGGTTACGATCTGGTGATTTATGGCGTTGTATTGCCTTTGCTAATGCAAGAGTGGTCGTTAACAGCTGTACAGGCGGGGATGTTAGCAAGTACGGCCCTATGCGGAATGATGTTTGGGGCAATGTTCTTTGGAACACTGGCAGACAAAATAGGCCGTAAAAAGGTAATTTTAATCTGTGTGACTTTTTTTAGTGGTTTTACCTTTTTAGGTGCTTTTGCATCAAGCCCACTTGAGTTTGGGGTACTTCGGTTCTTGGCGGGATTAGGTATTGGTGGGGTCATGCCAAATTTAGTTGCACTTACATCCGAATATGCACCAAAACGTATAAGAAGTACGCTGGTGGGTAGTATGTTTAGTGGTTATGCAATTGGGGGAATTCTTTCAGCATTAATAGGGAGTTATTTGGTTGAAAGTCAAGGATGGCAAATTATGTTTTTAATTGCCGGTATTCCACTATTTTTATTACCTGTCATTTGGAAGTTTTTACCTGAGTCTTTAACCTTTTTAGTTAAGACGGGTAAGACTGAGCAAGCACAGCGCATTATTCAAAAGATTTCACCTGAACAAAACCTAACGATCACTACGCACTTAGTACTTAATGAGGATAATGTACCAACAGGTAGTTCTGTAAAGGGATTATTTCAGCAAGGCCGTGCTTTCAATACACTCATGTTTTGGCTCGTATTCTTTATGTGCTTACTCATGGTGTATGCCTTAAGTAGCTGGTTACCAAAACTCATGCTGGCAGCAGGCTATTCGCTCGGAAAGAGTATTTTATTCTTGCTTGCCTTAAATGTGGGGGCAATGATCGGTTCAATCGGTGGCGGTATTTTGTCTGATAAATTCCATTTAAAACCTGTAATTATGGGAATGCTACTGGCAGGTGTTGTCGCTTTAGTCGGTTTAGGTTTTAACTCACCAGCCTATGTTTTATATGGTTTAGTGACTGTTGCAGGAGCAGCAACAATTGGTACTTCAATTCTTCTTTATAGTTATGTTGCACAATATTATCCATTAAGTGTGCGTTCTACTGGAATTGGCTGTGCCTCTGGTGTAGGTCGAATTGGGGCTATTGTTGGGCCTATCTTAACGGGCCTGTTATTGGGTTTAGAGTTACCACATAAGATGAATTTTGTGATGATCGCAATTCCTGCAATTTTAGCGCTTTTCGCCGTCATGGTTTTAAGACGATATGCAGCTGAAAAACAGCCTATTACACCAAAACTTAATGTCGAGTTAGAGGGTAATTAATCCATATTGATACAGGTAGGGAGCAAATTCCTACCTGTATCAGGACATTTTATTTATGGAGTAACTGTTTTATATCAACCAGATTTGCCATTTGTTGATTACCACGGTCATTCGGATGTAAATGATCACCCGAATCATAAATTGGATTTAATCGATCGGGATGTTTAGGGTCTTTTAAGCCTTGCTCAAGATCAAGTACACCGTCAAATGTATGGCTGGTTCTGATCCAATGATTAATGCGCTGGCGTAATTGGTCTTTATTCGGTTGATAGTAGTTATCAAGAGGAGTATTGGGTAAAGCTCCCGAAAATGGTAATAAGGTTGCTCCAAACACTTGAATACCTTGGCGATGTGCTTCATCTACAACACGTTTATAACCTTGGGTGAGTGCTTCAAAAGTCGGTATTTGTTGTTTAGGTGCAAAAGCAGTACCGGGCCATGAAATATCATTAATACCCACCAGAACAATTAATGTTTTTACACCTGAATATTGAAATACTTCTTTTTTCAAACGATCTAAAGCACTGTCACCCATACCGTCTGTGAGTAGTCGATTTCCTGAAATTCCACTATTAATGACCGCGACTTGATGTGGCGATAAGCGCTTAGCTAAAAAGTCGGTCCATCGAGTATTTGCATCTAAAGTTGCAGTTGCTCCATCGGTAATTGAGTCTCCAACAACTGCAACAACATGGGCTTTATGCTTTGGTTTTACTTCTACAGCCGACAATAATAATCGTGCAGTTGTGGTTTTGGCACTGCTAGGCGTATTTAAGTTCGCAGTCTGGTTGCCTGTAATGAGCCAACTGGTTTGTTTCGCATCCCAATGAAAAGTTTTAAATGTAGTTGGCCTCTGAATAAAGGTATTTACCATTAACTGTGCATGATCGGGAACAGGGAGCTGGATTGGATCACTGATCAGTTGTTTGCCAGGTAAAATTTGTGCTTTAAGCTTTCCAGAAAAATAAACTGGATAAGCACTTTTTGATTTAAGACTTTGTCCTTTGACTAAGCCCACAGTAGTTTTATCAATATAAAGCGGTTGATCCCCATATTGATTTGTAAAAACAAGCCTAACCGCTTCACCACCTAAACTAATTTGACTGATTTGTTTGATAGTCTGATTAGATATTTGCTCTGGAATTAGGGTTGGAAAAACGAAATCTTTATTCCAGACTTTTTGTGGACTAGCTGCCCAAGTGGTAATCCATTGGCTCTTTTGTACTTCTGCGTGTGCAAAGCTCGTAAATAAAACGAGAGAGAATAGTGCAGATTGATAAAGTTTCATCTCTTGAACTCTTTAAAACGAATTAAAGTTATCTTGAAACAAATTGCTGGCTTGTTATAGCGACATAAGCGGAATAAGATTTGTGAAATAGATTCATAAATAGATTTCGTTATGTCATATTTTGATGTTAATCGCTCTGGTGAGTTGGCAATTTTTATTCGAGTAGTCGAATTAGGAAGCTTTTCAGCAGTCGCAAGAGCTTGTGACATGACGCCGTCTGCTGTGAGTAAGTTAGTTTCTCGTTTAGAAAAAAGACTTGGAGTTAGGCTACTGAACCGTTCAACACGCCAATTTCAACTTACCAGTGAAGGTTGTCAGTTTTATGAGCAAGGCATTCAAATACTCAACAATTTAGATGAACTAGAACAATCAGTTACGGCAAATCACATGCCAAAAGGGCGAATTAGGATCCATACCAGTTTTTCATATTGGACACACTTTTTATTGCCTTGTATTTCTTTATTTAACGAGTGCTATCCACAAATTGAATTAGAGGCTCATTTGAGTGATGAAGTCATTAATTTAGTTGAGCAAAGAATTGATGTCGCAATTCGAACAGGGCCTTTGAAAAGCTCAAATTTGGTTGCTCGTTCACTCGGAAGCACTCAGAAACATTATGTATGTTCACCTACATATATTGAAAAGAATGGTTGTCCGCAGCATCCAGAAGAGTTATACGAACATCAGCTTTTAGATGTGAGTTATCAACGCCAAAACAAAACGTGGCTCTTTAAAAAAGATGTTCAAGAAATCACACTTACACCAACCAGAGTTTTAAAAGTAAATCATGGAGAGGCAATCTTACAATTAGCGCTTGCAGGAGTTGGTATTGCACAGCTTAATGAATTCCAAGTCCAAAAAGCTTTAGAACAAAAACAGTTGGTTAGAATCCTTGAAGATTGGAATATCAATGCTTCGGAAGAATTCCATGCTGTTTGGATAGGACATGATAAATATGTCCCTAAGCGTGTAAGGGCCTTTCTAGATTTCTTAGTAGAGCATGCGAATATTAGTTAATTAAACTTTTTCTGGCACTTAACTGGCATTGGTGCATTGTTTCATTCATTGTTTCCACAAAGTGCATATCCGCATCAATATTTTGCAAGCTTACTTTAGGTAAGTTCTCAACAAATTGTGGCGAATAATGTTTTTCTAAAGAGTTATAAATACAGTTGCATTGTGAAAGTGCACGACCAGCCCAAACACAATGTGTATTAAATTCATTTTTACTAATAGATCTGCAACCTAATAAACTTATAGAACTTATTAATAGGGTGCACACTAAAACAATACGATATAAAAAAAACATCATTATTGCTCTTCATTGGTTGTTGTTATCGTTAAGTCATGTTTATAGAAATTTTCTAGTCTCTATCCAGCTTTAAATATGGAAATATTTACTCTGAAAAAAGAAGAAAGCAGAAACATAAAAAAATAGAGCTTTTTCTTGAAAATAGTTTCAGCTAAATCGATAACGTAATGAAGAGTAGATGAAATAACAGGATATAAAATAATAGTCATTAGAGACTCCTTGATAAAAGAAGTTGCGCCCAATCACTGCTATTAATTATGGTGGTGAAACGAAAGAGGGTTAGCAGACTGATACCTAAGAAACCAGCACACCCGAAGGTGTCCCACTCCCGTTCCTCCGTCAAAGGCACGAGGGGCTACACACCAAAAAACTCGTTTTTAGTGCGCTTAGGTAGACGGTCTGCTAAAACCGACTGACAAAATAGGTCAGCCGGAGCATCATAAGCTGAGCCTTAAAGCGGGTCAATTGCAAAAATAAAAGATTGGTTTATATAAACAAATATTAATATTTTTAAATTTTCATTAATAAAATAATGAGTTATTTACAATTGGAATTATTGAATAATGGTTCAATATGATTATAAAAATAATTTTTAATGTTTATATATCAAATATTTATTAATTGTTTATTTATATAGTGTTCGTGTTCAATGACTTGACTAAACATAAAGCAAAAAAGAGTAACCAAATTTAATTTTATGAATATGGCGTAATTAAATAAATAGCTATTGCCAAATTTTAAATAAAATATCAATTGCAAGAAGAGTAATTTTTTATCATTTATTTTATTCAAGTTTTTACAAAAGCTTGCACAATCTACAAAACTTAAGAGAACCACAGCGGTAGGCCAACATAAGATAATGTTATTCATAAGCCTACATCTTAAGATTTATAAGGGTGGCCTCAATGTTAAGAATTTTTTGTGCAGTGAGTATGGTTGTTGCAATCGCCATGGGTATGAGCGCTTGCCAAGATCGAAATTCAACAGATGATGATGGAACACATGGCTCTAATGATCCAACCACTTCTCAACAAATAGATAAAAATTCATAATTTTTTATTTAAGGAAACTCATAGTTATGTGGGTTTCCTTAACTTTTTTCTATAAAGTATGTAACATAATAAAAAATGAAAATATAAAATTAATCAATTGGTTAGTATTGTTTAATACACACATCCACAAAAAAAAGCTTATTTCCCAGGGCCAATAGGAAATAAGCTATATGCTTTGGAGCAATTAAGGATGTCACATGTCATCCCATGCATCTTTAATGGCTTGTTTTGCATGTTCCCATTTTAATCGGGATTCAGCTTTGAGTTCTTCCCACTTTTGTTGCAAGCTACCTTCCATATCTTCAAACTGAGTTCCTTCTTTAGATTCTGAACGGGCACGGTGACCTAGTTCATAAGCTGCAGAAAAGTCACGATCATAATCCAGATCTGGCGTAGTTAATTGAGCTTCTTGATAATAAGGTCGAGTAAGATAACTTTCTCGCCAGCGAGAGTCAGAATAATTATGGTCGCCAGCTACTAGTCGAGTATGGTCTGTATTTTGATCTGTCATCAGTTTTTCCTCTTCTCTTATTTAATTTTATGCTTATGTTAAATTTAGGAAGGTGAGAGCACCTTCCTAAATAAAATGAATGACCGCATCAAATGACATTTAAGTCGGCAACGGATTAACGTTGCTGATTATTGTTATTTGAGTTTTGTTGGCCTGAATCTTTTTGATTAGAGCCTTGTTGTTGGCGGCGGTTGTCATTTTGCTGTTGTTGCTGATTGTTCTGTTGCTGTTGATTGCCTTGCTGCTGTTGGTTGTTGCGGTTGTCGTTTTGCTGTTGTTGTTGCTGTTGATTATCGCGTTGATTGCTTTGATTATTAGTAGTGCTCATCTTTAATTACCTCATATCATTTATGATGTGTGTTTTATCTGAGAGCTTCAGATAGGTTCATTTAAACATGAATTTTTTTAATGTGTAGCTTTGGGGTGTTACCCTATATTTAAATGTAAATTTAAAAATTAAATAAAACCTTGATTTCTATAAAATGTAATTTTAATGATTAAACATAATTAATATGAATATAGTTAAAATTACATTTGGGTACACAGAGGTTAAATAAAAGCTATGATCATTTCTAAATATGTATTTGTTATCTTTTATGAAGGAAAGCTATTTTTTATTATCTAATATTATATATTCTATATCTTGAGTAATGTAATAGAGCAGTTGTCTAAGTTTAAGATAGGGTAATCCTTTAAATATACGTCTAAAATTATAAAAATTATTTTTATAATAAATACAATAAAAAAAGGTGCCTACAGGTTTTTCTTTATTTTCAGAACCTCCTTTTTTTAATAATCCAGTACAAGCGATATAAAGGTCGGCATTTATCAGTTCTTTCCCTTTTTTGATCATCTCTACAGTAACTTGCATCGACTCAGGTGTATATTTTTCAATGAGTTCAGGTAAAATATGAAGTGTATTTTCTTTAACACGTAAGTCGTAACTGACTAAGCTCCCAATAAGAATATCACCTGAATAGGGACTCAAAGAAAAGCGGTAAGCTAAATAACCTGCCGAAGCACTTTCAAAAAATGCGATTTTAACTTTTTCTTGTGCTAGTAATTTGCAGCATGAGTTAAACATTTGTATTCTCCTTACAATTGTTTTTAATTTAGTTATAAGATTATTTTTAATTTGTTTTTGTTAAGTTTTTAGTCTTTATAATTTTAAAAGTAACTCAAGTGTAATTAAAATTTATAATTTATATATTTTTTTATAAAAGCAAATATTTAAATTATTCTAAAGTTGAGAATGTAAGTTTTTGTTGTGTTTTATGTTGTTGAATTTTAATAATTTAAAAATTATATGTTATTTCTTGATAACGTAATATAACAAAGATGGGCTGGGATTATGGTTTTCATAAAGTATGGTGGTTTATATCTCACTAAAGGAGAATAGAAATGCCTGTTGTAGTGAAAAAAAGATTATTAGACCTATTACAAGATAATCAACAGAACTATTACGAATTATTTGTTTTTTTCCTTGATCCTGATATTTCTAGTTTTGAAAAAGAGAAGAAAGCAAGAGATTTTCTTAATGAAGAAATAGATAAAATAGATCAAAAGGAAATTGATTTTCCTGCAACTATAAATACAGTTAAAGAATGGTGTGAAAACGACAATAAACAAAATTGTGAGTTATTTCAGGCTTATCTAAACCGTAGACAAAGTGGGGGTGAGAGAGAGTATTTCCAGAATGTCGGTCAGGCATTTGAATTTTTAATTAAAGTTTCTCCAACTAAAAAAGTAGACGGTGCATGGCTATATAGCTCAGTTCACTACTGGAACGATCCGGTTTTTCATGACCTTATTATTACTTATCTAGAAGAGCTGGGACTCGGTGAGCCGAAAGCAAACCATGTCTGTATCTATGATGATTTGTTACGTAGTCTGGGGCTTGATAGTTTTGATCTACTTTTAGAGGATGAATACTATCATAATGCCGTGATTCAGCTGGCGCTTGGTTATGCTCCACCTGAGTTTATTCCCGAAATTGTCGGCTTCAATTTAGGTTATGAGCAACTGCCACTGCATTTACTCATTAGTAATTATGAGCTTGCAGAATTGGGTATTGATTCTAAATATTTTAATTTGCACATCACTATCGACAATATTGATAACGGACACGCAGATAAAGCAATTAAAGTTATAGAAAATATTTACGATAAATACAGAGATAAAGAAGCTTTCTTTAATAAATTAAAACGTGGTTTTGCTCTTAATAACCATGGCGTTTCTTCTTCAAAAATTATTAAAAATTTAAATCTTGAAGATTTAGTCCTTAAAATTTTAAAAAGAAAAGCGCTCGTGGGGCAGCTTATTCATAACGAAACTAGACAGTTTGGATGTAAAACTATTAACCAATGGTTATCAAACCCAGAAGACGTTAAAGGCTTGGTTACACATCTCATTGATCATAAGTGGATTAAATTGAACACCGACCCTGAGCAGAGCGTGTTCTGGCGAATGATTAATGAAGAAAATGGAAAAATGTTTGGGGTATTTAACCCTGTAGAACGTCAAATTATTCATGACTGGATTGCTGGTAGTGATCATTCTTCTAACTTCTTGGCCTACAGTAGGGAACTTAAGAATAGTCAGCGTATTCAAGATTATCTGTTTAGCTATATTTCTGATGGCGAACTTGATGCACTCCAAGAGCGTATACGTCAGACACCTGATCTTGCCATAAAAATATGCAAGCTGACTCCGTTTTTGGCCCCAGATTCACACCATAAAAGCATTGGTCTTTGGAGCACACGTAAATATGTCGAGCTCCTTTTTCCATATTTAAGTTCCTTTAACAAAACTAACTCTTGAAGTTTTTAATTCACCCCACGTTTAACTTTAAAACATAGGTAATGAACATGACTGATAATGTTAAATCAACAAATAAAACAAGTGAAATGGCTGGTGCTGACGCTGCAAATAAAGCCAATACTACCCAAAAAACTGAACAATTAGACTCAGTCAGAGACGATGCAACCAATGAAGCATTAACCACAAATCAAGGGGTTAAAATTGCTGATAACCAGAATAGTTTAAGAGCAGGTATTCGCGGCTCGACATTATTAGAAGATTTTATTTTACGAGAAAAGATTACTCATTTTGACCATGAACGTATTCCTGAGCGTATTGTGCATGCGCGTGGCGTGGGTGCTCATGGTTACTTTCAGGCTTATGAAGGAAATGAACGCTTAACAAAAGCCGGTTTTTTGACTGACCCAACCATTCAAACTCCAATTTTTGTACGCTTCTCAACAGTGCAGGGACCACGTGGTTCTGCTGATACGGTTCGTGATATTCGTGGTTTTGCCATTAAATTTTATACCCAAGAGGGTAATTTTGATTTAGTCGGCAACAATGCCCCAGTATTTTTTGTGCAAGATGGCATTAAGTTTCCAGACTTCGTTCATGCTGTAAAACCTGAACCAGATACAGAAATGCCAACAGGAGCATCTGCACACGATACTTTTTGGGATTTTGTGTCTTTAGTACCTGAGTCAGCACACGCGGTGATTTGGGCAATGTCAGACCGTGCAATTCCACGTAATTTACGCTCAATCCAAGGGTTTGGGGTTCATACATTCCGTCTTATTAATGCCGAAGGAAAATCACATTTTGTGAAATTCCACTGGACACCTAAACAAGGTTTAAGTGCTTTAGTTTGGGATGAAGCTCAAAAGCTTGCTGGTAAAGATCCAGATTTCCACCGTCGCGATCTTTATGAAGCTATTGAAAATGGGGTTTATCCTGAATGGGAACTCGGTGTACAAATTGTTGAAGAAGAAGACGAGATGAACTTTGACTTCGACTTATTGGACCCGACAAAAATTATTCCTGAAGAGTTGGTTCCAGTGACACCAATTGGCCGATTTGTTTTAAACAGAAATGTAGATAACTTCTTTGCAGAAACAGAGCAGGTGGCTTTCTGTCCGGGACATATTGTGCCAGGAATTGACTTTACAAACGACCCGCTTCTACAAGCACGTCTATTTTCATATACCGATACACAGTTAAGCCGTTTAGGTGGACCAAACTTCCATCAAATTCCGATCAATAAACCTGTGTGCCCATTCCACAATAATCAACGTGATGGTATTCACCAGCATACGATTCATAAAGGGCAGGCTTCATATCAACCAAACTCAATTGATAATGATTGGCCAGCAGAAACCCCACCTGCTGCTTCAAACGGCGGTTTTGAAAGCTATCCTGAACAGATTAGCGGACACAAACTTCGTCAAAGAAGCGAAACTTTTTCTGATCATTTTTCTCAACCGCGCCTTTACTACAAGAGCCTTGCCCCTCATGAGCAAAAGCATGTGGTCGATGCCTATACTTTTGAATTAAGTAAAGTGCAACGAAAACATATTCGTGAGCGTCA
The DNA here is from genome assembly GCF_056725885.1 of Acinetobacter sp. GRABPA_MV_2. NCBI lineage: Bacteria > Pseudomonadati > Pseudomonadota > Gammaproteobacteria > Moraxellales > Moraxellaceae > Acinetobacter > Acinetobacter sp. GRABPA_MV_2. Next base: position 55,814 of record NZ_JBWZNA010000012.1, on the reverse strand, counting down.
AGTTCAACAAATTTTGGCAAATATTGATCTCGACTTAGCACGACAAGTAGGCGCTAATTTAGGAATTGAAGTGCCTGATTTGACGCTAGATTATAAAAAAACTGCAGTTGAAAAATCGGCTAAACTATCTTTCTTGGCTTTCCCGCCCCAAGATATTCAAGGTCGAAAAGTTGCAGTACTCATCCATAATTTAGTCAAATCTGATGCATTAGAAGCTATGAAAAACTGGGCAATTAAAGAAGGGGTGACTCTTCATTTATTAGCGCCAAGCTTAGCTCCTGTAAAAGATCATCAAGACAGTATTATTACGGCTGATGGCATGCAGATGGCTGAACCGTCAATTGCGTATGATGCAGTGATTATTCCTGATGGCGATAACTTAAACGCTGTCATGCAAGACGGAGTAACTCGCCATTATCTATTAGAGGCTTACAAGCATTTAAAACCAATTGCGTTTTTAGGTAATAAATCTGATTTACTTGAACCACTAGGTTTAGTTCCCGATGAAGGCACTCTAGTTGGAGATGAATTCCAGCCGATTGCTGAAAATTTCAAAAACCTGATTATGGCTCATCGTGTTTGGTCACGAGAACAAATAGCTGCTCAGATACCGGCTTAACAAACAAAAAAGCCCTGAAAGTTTTAACTTTCAGGGCTTTTTTTATATCTTAGGGATTAACCATTTACGATTTGACCACCATTTACATGAATGACTTGACCTGTAATGTAACTTGCATCATCTGAGGCAAGGAAAAGATAAGCAGGTGCAACTTCACTTGGTTGTCCCATTCTTCCCATTGGGGTATCTTTACCAAACTCCTTAACGGTTTCTGCATCGAAACTGCTTGGAATTAAGGGGGTCCAGATGGGTCCCGGCGCAACACCATTCACGCGAATTCCTTTTTTCTGCTTCATTAAATTGTTCGATAAACTACGCGTAAAAGTAGTAATCGCACCTTTGGTACTTGCATAATCAATGAGCTCATCATGGCCTTGGTAGCTGGTAATACTGGTTGTATTAATAATACTGTCGCCTTCTTCCATATAAGGAATGGCTTCTTTAGTAAGATAAAACATTGGGAAAATATTAGTTTTAAAAGTTTTTTCTAATTGCGCATTACTAATGCTTTCAATTTCTTTTTGTTGATATTGCACACCAGCGTTATTCACTAAAATGTTAATTTTACCGTAATGTTGTAGAACTTTATCAATATCGAGTTTTGCAACATCTAGATCAGAAATATCACCTTTTAATAAAAGACAATGTTGTCCTTCTCTTTCAACGAGTTGTTTAGTGATTTCAGCATCTTGATCTTCTTCAAGATAAAGTATTGCAATATCGGCACCTTCACGGGCAAACAATACTGCGACAGAACGCCCGATACCGCTATCGCCACCACTAATAACGGCAACTTTACCTTTTAGCTTATCGCTACCTTTATGTGAACTTTTTATAATCTCAGGTTCAGGGTGCATTTTTTCCTGATCGCCTGGTTGATGAGATTGAACTTGTGCGGGGGCAGATGTTGGATACTGGTTTGTTGAGTTTTCCATTTTTAAATACCTCGGTTGTAATATCTAATTTTCATATAGTGAGCTGTTACCGCGTAAATGTGAGTAAAATGAATTTTTTAATAAGTTGTCTTTGTTATTTTATTTATAAGGATGTAAAAAAATATTTTATATTTGAGGGTTAAATAATATCGATTAACTTGATTTTGTTTTTATCAATCATGCTTTCAATAATAGATCTATTTCCTGTATCCTCTAACCAGTTTTCTATCGGTATATTATTAGATAATTCTAATATTTTTTTAATAATTTCTTTTGCTTCATCTATATTTTCTGAATTTTTATTATTTTTAATAGCTATATTATCTAGCAACAGTTTTATATTTTCATGTTCTATATTTTTTGACTTAATAATGTATAAATCCCTTTGGAAAGGATGACTTGCATGAGGTGGGTCTAATCTATAGCTCCATTCTTTGTCATAGTCCTGCCATGAGTTTTTGGACTTAATATGTCCTAGTAAAATTTCAGGAATAGAAATATGGATATATTGTAGAGCTGACTGTTGATTTTTTAATTGCATAGTTAAGTTACTCAAACCATCTTATTAAAATTATTTTTAAATATTCATATAAATCTCTCAAGTAAATTAATTCTGAAAATGTAATGATATATGTTATTGTTTTTTAATTAAAATAATTGTTTGCTTGTTATTTTCTCAATAGGCCTGATGTTGTGTTATTCTACTGTTTTGTACATTTTGAAATTTTTTGTTATCAGTTAAATTATTTTAACTATGTTTGTAAAAATATATTGTAGTGTGCCCTTAGGTAATAATGAGTATATCCAATATTTAAAGAGTAAAATTATTAATAATTAAAATTTTTAAAATATTTTAAAAATAATAACCTTATAGGAAATTTCATTTTTAGATTGATATACATTTAAAAGGATTGATACATCACTAGGGTGGGAAAATATTATAGATATTCTATTGTTATTAAATCCGTTAACCAAAAGCGGTAGTGACTATAATTAAATATAGGAAGATATAACTATGGCTAATACTAGATATGAAGATGATGATAACAATAGAACAGGTACTTCAAATCGTGGATTTGCAAGTATGGATCCTGAAAGAGTACGAGAAATAGCTAGCAAAGGTGGGCGAGCTGCTCACGCGAGTGGTAATGCACATGAGTTTACCTCTGAAGAAGCTCGTGAAGCTGGCCGAGCAGCCCATGCAAGTGGTAACGCTCATGAATTTACGTCTGAAGAAGCGCGTGAAGCGGGTGCATTAAGCCATAAAAATGATGGCCGTAATGGTCGTGGCCGCGGTCGTGATGATCACGATGATGATGACGATCGCGGTAGCCGCTCAAGTGGTCGTGGTCGCAGCCGTTATGATGATGACGATGATCGCGGAGGCCGTTCAGGTGATCGAGGCCGAGGTCGCAGCCGTGATGACGATGATGATGACGATCGCGGTGGCCGCTCAGGTGGTCGAGGTCGCAGCCGTTACGACGATGATGATGACGATGATCGCGGAGGCCGTTCTGGCGGACGAGGTCGTGGTCGCAGCCGTGATGACGACGATGATGATGACGATCGCGGTGGTCGTTCAGGTGGCCGAGGGCGAGGTCGCAGTCGTGATGACGACGATGATGATGACGATCGCGGAGGCCGTTCAGGTGGTCGAGGCCGAGGTCGTAGCCGTGATGACGACGATGATGACGATCGCGGTGGCCGCTCAGGTGGTCGAGGTCGCAGCCGTTACGACGATGATGATGACGATGATCGCGGAGGCCGTTCTGGCGGACGAGGTCGTGGCCGCAGTCGTGATGACGATGATGATGACGATCGCGGTGGCCGTTCAGGTGGCCGAGGTCGTGGTCGCAGCCGTGATGACGACGATGATGATGACGATCGCGGTGGTCGTTCAGGTGGCCGAGGTCGCAGTCGTGATGACGACGATGATGATGACGATCGCGGAGGCCGTTCAGGTGGCCGAGGTCGTCGCCGTAGCCGTGATGACGACGATGATTATGATGGCCGTGGTCAAAACTCTCGTAATCAAAAACGTGATGCCTACGGACGTTTTACGTCCTAAGCAGAATGTTTTAAAAACAAAGGAGGCTTTTGCCTCCTTTGTTTTTTAGCTTACTTACTGTATTTACTGAGGGAGAGGTTGTAAGCCTTTTACAATATCAAGGTATTCAGAGCCGTTTAACCAAAAAGATTTTTTCAAAAAAAGTGTCGTCATAATACTTTCGGCTGCTTCGCTATCTGGATTTTCACAAAATAATCCGTAGCTTTCACCTAAAACCGCATCATTTTCAATTAGGCGGATATAGTAAGCATGTTGCTCATTTGCATAACCTAAAACCGCATCACGTTGATTTTTCATTTCGCATGTCTCCATACCAAAAAACTGAATTTAACCAGAATGTTAAGTGTTCAGAATCTCATTTGATAAAAATCAAAAAACAGTCAGCGATAACGACTATTCCGAAATAGGTTTTGATTTTCTTCAAATTGCCATTTTGGTTAAAACATCCCTGTTAAAAGCAAAATGGATTAAAATCTGATCATGAGATTTATTGTTATGCAAAAAAAATATTTCGTCAACTTGAAAATGTAACTTTTTCAAGTTACATTGTTTGTGTAGGATTTGAACAGTGGAATGGAGGCAATATGCCAAAGAAAAAAGAGTTCGAGCATGGCGGTGCACGAGAAAATGCCGGACGTAAAGCACAGTTCAATGAACCCACCAAAGTCATTCGTGTTCCCGAGTCTCAAGTTAACTTTATCAAAAATTGGTTACTGAATAATGTCAAAACTAATAACTTGACCGACTTTAACTCAAAACTTAATGTCCAACAGGTCCACCCGAATAACGATAAAATTTACCACATTCCTTTGGCAACTGAACGTGTTGCGGCAGGTTTTCCTTCACCTGCGCAAGATGATATTGAGCAAGCACTCGATTTAAATGAATATTTAATTAGAAATGAAAATGCCACGTTTATTGTTAAAGCCAACTCTTTATCCATGTTAGATGCTGGAATTGATATTAATGATCCGCTTATTGTGGACCGTAGCATTCCCGCTAAATCGGGTGATATTGTGATTGCACTCATCGACAATGATTTCACTGTGAAGCGCCTAATGATTGATAGTCAATTTCAGCCACCTAAAATTTGGCTGAAAGCTGAAAATCCTGATTATCAAAATATTTATATTGAAGAGGGGCAAGAACTGGTTATTTGGGGAGTGGTGACTTATAACCTCAAACGAATGAGATAATTTTTTCTCATATTTTATTATTCAAGTTACTGACCTGAAATGGAGGCCAGTAACTTTTGCTGAATGACTTTTTAAATTTGCCCAATCAATAAACATGTAGCGATAACAACCATCAAACCACCTGAAAAACGACCAACTAACTGTGCTGCTTGTGGTCTGGTTTTTAAAATAGCCTCTGAACCATAACCTACCATTAAGTAAATTATCGCGCAGCTAATCATGTGAACAACACCAAAGGCAAGAATTTGTGTTGTCACTGACCATGAAGCAGTAGTATCAATAAACTGAGGAAGCAGGGCTAAAAAGAGTAAAAAAACTTTCGGGTTTAATCCACTCACGTAAACGCCTTTGGTTGCCCAGCTCAACCATGACTGAGCTTTTTCAGAATCTGACTCGTTCGGAGTAGGAGGGGTAAGTAATAAGTTTATTCCCATCCATAATAAATAAGCAGAACCCGCAACAGTAAGGATCATCAGAGCAGTTGGGTTATTTGCTACAAGCAGACCAACACCAGCCGCTACCAATAAAATCGTAATAAAGTGCCCAAATAGCATACCTGCAACAGCGGGGACGACGACTTTGCCTTTAATCCCTGCCGAAATGGCGTAGGCCCAGTCTGCTCCTGGCGTAATAATAAAAAGAATGGAGACACTCCAAAATGCAATAAAAATATTAAAAGCCATATACTTATCTCGGCAAACTATTTTCCAAAGGTTTCGCCCGTGGTTTAGAAAAAATCCCTATTTATTCGAGCTTGTTGAAAATAATATGCTCATGTATTTAGAATGTGCTTTTAAATGTTTGCTCATATCACACTCATTTGGGGTAAATTTTTCTAAATGGATCGCACAGATAAAAAGATTCTTGCTGAATTGCAATTAAATGGCCGATTATCTATTACCGAGTTGGCAGAAAAAGTCGGTTTGAGCATTTCACCTTGTCATAGACGAGTGAAGGCTTTAGAAGAGTCAGGAGCTATTAAAGGATATCGGGCAGAACTCGACCCAAACTTAGTGGGATTTGAATTTTCAGCGATTGTTTTTATTACGCTTAAAGAGGGCGATAAACAGGCAGTCGAGAAGTTTGAAAATGCCGTGATAGACATACCGCAAATTATTCAGGCACAGCGTTTGTTTGGTGAGCCAGATTATTTACTACATGTGGTGGCTAAAGATTTACCTGCTTTTCAGCGTTTGTACGATGAAAAATTATCTGCTATTCCAAGTGTGCAACGACTCATCTCAACCATTGTGATGAAAGATGTAGTGCCTGAACGTTTATTCCCGATTGGCTAAGAATCATCAGATATAAAAAAAAGAAGCTTTAAAGCTTCTTTTTTAGTTTTAAGAATATTTAAGCGTCAAGTGTTTTACACAAAGAACAGATCGTACCGTTATGTTTGTGAGAGAACATAATATCTGGACGCTCATAGCCTTGCTCACATACACGGCAGTGATAGACGGTAGCAACAGGAGTCCCTTCAGCATCGTAACGTGGTTCTTTAATACCGTCATCGTGTGACTTGATGTAGTATTTTCCTTTGGTTAATAGGCCCATGATTGGTGTTAATACAAAGGCAAGCACAAGTGCGATAAGCGGTGAGTAAGGCGCCAAGAAACTACCGAGTAAGCCGAAGAATGCTGCAATCGATAAACCTGCTGAAACAAGGAATGCAACCATACCGACAGGGTTTACGTTGTATAGCATGTCACGGCGGTATTCCGGCTCTTTAGGTGAAAGTTTTAAAACATATTTGTTGATTGAAATGTCTGTTGCAACAACTACAACCCATGCAATTGCAAAGTTTGAATAGAATCCTAAGATTTTACCCAGTACCGCAAACATGTTGCCTTCCATTAAAGCAAGCGCAATTGCTAAGTTCACCATCACAAAGACAATACGACCAGGATAATGTTTGCTAATACGAGTGTAGGCACTTGTCCATGCAAGGGAACCAGAATAAGCATTGGTCACATTAATTTTAATTTGAGAAATAACTACCAAAATCACTGCAAGTGTTAAAGCTGCCCAGCCCGGAAGCATGTCATGAAACGCCGCATTAAACTGTTGAACAGGTTCAGTGCTGTTTACGCCCGGTATTTTAGTGAGTAAATAGAACCCTAAAAACGCCCCAATAATTTGTTTGATTGCCCCTAAAATCACCCAACCCGGACCCGCTGAAATAACGGCTGCCCACCATGCTTTGCTATTTTCTTTTGTTTTAGCAGGCATGAAACGTAAGTAATCAATTTGCTCACCAATTTGCATGATGAGCGATAAACAAATACCAGCACCCAGCATGATTGCAGCCATGTCTACGGTTGCAAAACCTTCGTTACCTGTAAAAGTGGCAAACTGGCTGACTAAGGTTGGTTCTTGATAAATCAGGTAGGCCACAGGACCAATCATCAGAACGAGCCAAAGCGGGGTAGTCCAGACTTGTAATTTGCTTAAGGCTTTCATACCGTAAATTACCAGCGGTATGACCATAACTGTTGAGATGAGGTAACCTGCCCAAAGCGGAATGCCTAAACCGAGCAATAAACCTTGCGCCATGATTGAACCTTCAAGGGCAAAGAAAATAAAGGTGAAACTGGCGAAAATGATACTGGTCAGGACTGAACCGATATAACCGAAACCTGCACCGCGGGTAATCAAGTCAAGATCGATGTTATAGCGCGCTGCGTAGTAGGCTAAAGGAATGCCTGTTAAGAAGATAATAATCGCTGCAAATAAAATGGAGAAAACAGCATTGGTTGTTCCGTAAGACATACCAATACTGGCGCCAATAGAAAAGTCAGCAAGATAGGCAATACCACCAAGTGCAGTAATAGCGACAACTTTGGGACTCCAGCGCCGAAAGCTGTGTGGAGCATAACGTAAAGTATAATCTTCTAAGGTTTCATTCACTGCTTTTTGTGAATCTGTACCTTGCACAGTGTCCAGATTTGGATGTTCAGATACACTCATAACATCAATCTCCCAATCATTTTCGGTCAATCAACACAAATATTGATCATTGTTTTTTGATGGATTTGAGTGTGTGATTTTTGGGAAAAATTGAAAATACGTTATTTTGCGTATATGTGCGTATTCGAGAAAATCGCCATGATAAATGACTTTTGGCATAAGGTTTGCTGGGTTTAATACAGCCCTATCCAAAACATGAGTGTTATGCCAGATTCTTCACGCCCCCAACAAGCCCCACAACGTGTGATCAAAACACGCCGTGAATATAATATTTGGGTGGCAGATGAAAGTATCGAAGATTATGCGCTCCGCTATGCACCGACCTCAGTACGAAAATGGTCACCTTGGACTGTGACCAACACCGCAATTTCGACCGTTAGCTTTTTGGCGATGGAAGCCATTGGGGCAACCATGCTTTGGCAGTATGGCTTTAGCAATGCAGTATGGGCAGCAATTGTCGTATGTACCATTATATTTTTAACCAGTTGGCCGATCAGTTATTACGCTGCAAAATATAATGTAGACGTCGATTTGCTTACTCGTGGTGCAGGTTTTGGCTACATTGGCTCAACCATTACATCTCTGATTTATGCCAGCTTTACCTTTATTTTGCTTGCGTTTGAAGCCGCAATTATGGCGATGGCACTTGAGCTTGCTTTAGGTATTCCGCAAGTTATTGGTTACTTAATTTCTGCCTTAGTGATTTTGCCTTTAGTAGTTAAAGGCATTGGTTTTATTAATAAAGTTCAGGCAATCACACAACCCATCTGGCTCTTATTGCTGTTATTACCGTGGTTTTTTGTACTTTGGAAACAGCCACAAATTTTAAGTAGCAGCCTGCATTTTGTTGGTGCGGTTTCAAACTCGACTGATTTCAATCTGTATTACTTTGGTGCGGCGTGCACTCTTATTTTTTCATTTGTGATCCAAATTGGTGAGCAAGCCGACTATTTACGTTTTTTACCCCAACAAGAAAAGAACAGAACTGCATGGCGTTTTGCTGTTTTTTTAGGGGGGCCATCTTGGATTATTTTTGGATTTCTAAAAGTTTTGATGGGCATGCTGCTGATGGTGTTGGCTTTTCAGTTGTTTATTCCTGTCTCTGAACTAGATAATCCGACTTATTTGTATTGGGTTGCCTATCAACAATTTATTCCAAACCCTCAGCTAGCGTTAATATTGACTTTAGCACTGGTTTGCTTGGCGCAAATTAAAATTAATATGACTAATGCCTACGCTGGCTCACTGGCATGGTCAAACTTTTTTGCGCGCTTAACTCATAGCCATCCGGGGCGAATTGTCTGGCTTCTTTTTAACGTTTTTATTGCCATTGTTTTGATGGAAATGGGGATTAGCCATGCAGTTGAACGCATTTTGGGGCTATATAGCAATATCGCTTTGGCATGGATTGGTGCCGTTGTTGCCGATTTAATTATCTGTAAGCCTTTAGGTCTAAGCCCGAAAGGAATTGAATTTCGCCGTGCTTATTTATATGACATTAACCCCGTAGGTGTGGGCGCATTACTGATTGCCTCAGTGTTATCTATGCTGAGTTATTTGGGCTTTTTTGGTCTCATGGCAAAAGGCTTGGCGAGTTTCATTGCTCTAGGGAGTGCGGTGTTATGCGTGCCTGTCATTGCTTACTTAACCAAAGGCAAATATTACATTGCACGCCAACCTGAAAAAATTCAAGCGACGTCGGTTGCTAACTGTGTGGTATGTGAAAGGGACTATGAACTTGCCGATATGGCTGGCTGTCCAGCCTATAACGGTACGATTTGCTCTCTATGCTGTTCACTTGAAGCACGCTGTCACGATTTATGTAAACCCGATGCACGTTGGTCAGTACAGCTCAAAAAAGCCATCTGGCACTATTTACCAGAACGTTGGGCTAGCCGTTTAAATAGTAGGGTCAGTTTGTATTTATTATTGACTTTAGGGCTGTCTATTGTTTTGGCAGTGAGTTTAAGTCTGGTTTATATCCAAGAAAAAACCTATTTAGAAACCATTAATGCCGCAGCCGTTCCTCAGTTATTTACACTGTTTGTCAAAATTTACACCATTTTATTTTTATTAATGAGTGTTGCTGCATGGTGGTTAGTGTTAAACGATGAAAGTCGTCGTAATGCCGAAATCGAAACGCATCAGCAAACTGCATTATTGATTGATGAAATTGCTGCCCATGAAGTCACTTCAAAAGACCTGCAAGATGCCAGAATTTCAGCAGAACGGGCAAATGATGCAAAAAGCCGTTATGTCATTGGCATTAGTCACGAACTAAGAACGCCTCTAAATAGTATTTTAGGCTATAGCCAATTACTTCAAAAACAAGAGCAGCTTTCAGAACAAGGCAAAATGGCGCTCGGTGTGATTAGCCGTAGTGGGCAGCATTTAACTTCACTGATTGACGGTTTACTAGATTTAGCGCGAATTGAAACAGGCAAGATTTCTTTAAATGTAGTGGACGTTCATTTCCCAAATTTTATTGAACAAATTATTCAAATGTTTCAGCCACAGTTTGAACAGAAGAATTTACAGTTTGTTTATGAAATTGGAGATAACCTGCCGCACTATGTTCGTACCGACAAAAAACGCTTAGAGCAAGTGCTCATCAATTTGCTGGGCAATGCCTTAAAGTTTACGACGAGCGGCACAATTACTTTGAAGGTCGAGTACCGTTTTCAAACAGCTTACTTTGAAATTAGAGATACGGGCTGTGGTATTGCCGAGGCAGATTTAGAGCGAATCTTTAATCCGTTTGAACGGGGCAGTAATGTGGTTCAAGGCGGATTTACCGGAACAGGACTCGGACTACCCATTGTAAAATTATTAGTCGATTTACTCGGTGGACAGTTATCTGTGACTAGTCAGCTCAATCAGGGTTCACACTTTAAGATTAAGTTTTATTTACCTTCAAAAGAAGTAGTTCATCCAATTTCTAATGTTTACTCCAACCAAATTACAGGCTATCAAGGCGAACGAAAACGAATTTTGGTTGTCGATAATGAAGCGGTGGACCGAGGATTAGTTGCTAATTTTCTCAAACCTTTAGGATTTATGATTGAAGAAGCCGAGTCGGGCATTGATTGTTTAAGACGTGTACCTATTTTTCAGCCGAACCTGATTTTGATGGATTTAAATATGCCTTTGATGGGCGGGTGGGAAACAGCACGATTGTTACGTCAGAATAATATTACCAATGTACCGATCTTAATTATTTCGGCCAATGCAGGCGAGCGCGAAGTCAATCCACAAGATGCCGTCTTAAGTGAAGACTTTATGTTAAAACCAATCGACCTGAATTTGTTGCTCAGTAAAATTGGAGATAAGTTAGGTTTAGTATGGATTGATTCCAAATCAGATGCACACCTTGAAAATAATGAAGTTCAAGCATTGGATGTAAAAGTGTTTAAGCAAGAGCAAGCCACTGTTCATACATCAATTACACAACCAGAAAATAATGATCTGCTCGATTTACCGCAAAGCTTGCAGCATTTAAATGATTTAATTGGACAGGGTTATATTCGAGGAATTCAACAGACTTTAATGCAATGCCGTCAAAATTTTCCGGAGCATGATGAGTTATGGGAACAGTTGGAACAGGCTATTCAAAAGTTTGATTTAAAACACGCGCAACGATTAATTCAGGATAAGCAATGAGTACGCAACATGTTTCTTTTCAGCAAGCTTCGCCAAACGAGCAGGCTGTTATTCTGATTGTGGATGATGTGCCAGAAAATTTAGGCTTGCTACATGAAAGTCTAGATCAGGCAGGTTATCGCGTACTTGTCACAACCGATGGGTTAAGTGCTATTGAAATAGCACACCGATGCTTACCAGATATGATTTTGCTTGATGGCAATATGCCACATATGGACGGTTTTGAAAGTTGTATACAGCTTAAAGCGAGTCCGATTACGCAGTTTATTCCCGTTATTTTTATGACAGGTTTGTCTGAGACAGAACATATTGTGCGTGGTTTTCAGGTCGGCGGGGTGGACTATGTAACCAAGCCTCTGAATATAGAAGAAGTATTAGCAAGGGTAAAAACACATTTGGCACATGCCAAACTATTGCAGCAACAGAAACAGGTGATTGATGCGACGGAAACAGCCATTCTTGCGCTAGATGTTCAAGGTAAAATTGTTTGGAAAACCCAAAAAGCCAGTGATTTACTGAATCAATATTTACCTGAATTAGAGGGCTTTGAAGCAGGCTTAAAAGCTTGGTTTTCAGACTTAGAAAATGAAAAAGACCCTAAAAAATTAACCAGCTGTTCTTATTCAACGCCATCCCAGCAATTACAGCTGTTATTGCTTACACCGTGGGAAAGTGAGCAAAGTGTGGCAAAAAATTATCTGATACAGATTAAGACTTCTACGCCGGCTTTGGAAATGGCTGATATTTTGAAATATTGCCCACAGTTGACTCAACGTGAGGCAGAAGTCATGCACTGGTTATTGTTAGGGAAAACCAATAAAGATATTGCAGAAATATTGGAGCTTAGTCCACGGACCGTGAACAAGCATTTAGAACATATTTTTGAAAAACTTTGCGTTGAAAATCGAACTGCTGCCGTGGCGCACATTAATAGTTTGGTGCAAGAGTTTCACTAATTTAATTGACGATTGTATTTAAAAAGCATACAGACTCACTGCTAAAAATAGTCTATTTTTTTACACTTAAATTTGTTCTTATAGATAAAGATATATAAAGTCATTTTTAAATAAATTTAAGCCATAATATGAGGAATTCATTGTGAATATTCAACAAAAAGATGATGCAAAACACGGCAGCTTTAGCTTACTTGATGGTGAAACTGTTGCAGGCGAAATGACTTATACATGGGCAGGCGAAGGCATGCTGATTATTGATGCTACAGATGTAAATGAAAATTATCGGGGACAAGGCGTAGGTCGCCAATTACTGGATGCTTTGGTGGCTTTTGTTCGTGAAAAAGACGTAAAGGTGATTCCGCTTTGCCCATATGCTAAATCGGTTTTTGATAAAGACCCAAGCATTGGCGATGTACTTAGAAAATAAGCAGTAGATTGAAAATTATTTAAGAAAAATCGGGCGTTGGTGTCCGATTTTTATTGGATGTTATGAAATTGTGATTTATAAGATAACTTTAGAATTTGCAGATAATTTTAACTAAGTTAACTACACAAATGCTTTTAATAACGTTGGTTCTGCTGCTAGTTTATCTGCTAAATATTGAATCAACACACTTAATTTAGGCGGGACATGCCGTGTCGGTGGGTAAAGTAACCACAGCCCACCGCTATAATAGGTTTTAAAATACCAGTCTGGTAAAACCTGAACTAAGGTACCTTGTTGTAGAGCATGGCGTGCCACGAAGTACGGCAAGCTCGCAATACCTAAATGCTGTAATGCTGCACTCAAACGCACACCCGTATGGTTTGCCGCATAACGTCCACGCACAGTCACACTTATCGATTTATTTCCTTGTTGAAATTTCCATTTTGAGTCACTGGCTTGTTCACCTAAGTAAATACAGTCATGCTGTTTTAAATCATGAGGATGGTTCGGAGTGCCATGCTTTGCTAAATATTCAGGTGTGGCACAAACCAAGTGATCAATATCAATGAGCTTTCGCCCCATCAGCCCACCCGGTGGTTGCTCTGTAATTCGAAGTGCTAGATCAACGCCATCATCAATCAGGTCTATATAACGATCTTCTAAAAGCATTTGTATATCAATTTTCGGGTAGCGCTCTAAAAACTCGGGTAAATGCGGGTGAATCATAAAATGTCCCACAGCTTTCGGAACACTCATACGAATAATACCTTCTGGCTCGACATGAAATTGCCCAGAACTTTCCATGACTGCTTGTGCCGCATTGACCATATCTAAACAGCGTTGATAGACCTGTTGTCCACTTTCACTTAAACGAAGTTTCCGGGTGGTCCGATAGAGTAAGCGGGTGCCTAAAGCACGTTCTAAACGAGCAATCGCACGACTAACAGCAGAAGGTGTTGTACCAAGCTGGCGGGCAGTTTCAGAAAAACTTTCCGACTCGACCACCTTAACGAAAGTCGCCATTTCATTTAACAGAACCAGACTTTGATTTGTGCTCATGAGGCAAAAGTTATTTGGATTTTAATTGGATTATCGCGTCTAAAAAATCACAATACAATCTTTTAGGTGATTTTCAGGAAACTAAATTGTTATGTGGCAGTTGTATGGGCATGAGTTTTTAACGCTAGCTCTCATTCACTTTATGGCGGTGATTTTACCGGGACCAGATTTTGTGATTACGGTAAGACAAAGTGTGCGTTATGGCTACTTAATAGGGTGTATGACCGCAATTGGTATTGGCGTCGGGATTTCAGTGCATGTGTTTTATACGCTTGTTGGCATTGGTTTTTTGATTCAACAAAGTGAATGGCTCATGTCACTGATTAGAACAGCGGGAGCATCCTACTTGCTGTATTTAGGATGGCAGTGTTTACACAGCCAGCCGAATACCAACAATATTGAGATTAATAGTCAAGCAGACAGTGACACGCCGAGTTTATTTAAAGCCTTTACGATGGGTTTTCTGACTAATGCGTTAAACCCCAAAGCCACTATCTTTTTTCTGGCAATTTTTACGACGATTGTAAGTACAACGACAGCGATGAAAGTTCAGGTCTTTTATGGGGTGTGGATGTGTATGGTCAATGCCATCTGGTTTATGATAGTGAGTGTATTGTTTGCTCAGCCTATTGTACGTAAACGGTTTTTAGAGTTCGGAGTTTATTTTGAGCGGGTAATGGGATTGTTGTTGATTGGGATTGCATTGAGATTGATTTGGGGATTGTTTGTTTAATTTAACTTGATACGTTGTCATCACATTCATTTGATAAGTTTGAAATATATTTTATATATTCCAAACTTAGACTTTCTAAAATATAGAAATTAAGCAAATCCACCATTTACTCGAATGACTTGAGAATTTACCCAACGTCCATCTGGACCAGCTAGCATGGCAACTACGTCAGCAATTTCGTCAGGTGTTCCGATTCGTTCCAATGGAGCAAGTTTTGCAATAGCTGCCACTTGCTCTTCAGTTTTTCCATTGTAAAAAAGGTCAGTGCCTGTCGGGCCGGGCGCAACTGCATTTACAGTGATATTTCGTCCACGTAACTCATTTGCTAACACATGTACCAAACCTTCGACACCTGCTTTTGAAGCAATATAAGGACCATATGCCGGAAAAAATTTGGCAATTACACTGGTTGAAAGCGCAATAATCCGACCACCATCTGGCACTGTTTCGGCCGCATGTGCCAATATTAAAAACGAGCCACGTAAATTGGTATGAATCACTTTATCGAAATCTGGCAGGCTTTCAGGTGTAATTTTTGCCATAGGCATAATACCGGCACTATGAACTACCACATCTAACTGACCGTTAATCGCTTTAGCTTCTTGAAACAAACGGCTCACCTCATGTTCATTTGCGACGTCCGCTTGAATAGCTGAGGCTTGACCACCTTGCTCAATAATATGTTCTACAGTGGCTTGAGCATGCACTTTATTGCCAGCATAGTTAACAATTACATAAAAACCATCTTGAGCTAAGTGTTCTGCAATAGCACGGCCAATACCACGTGATGCACCAGTAACTAGAGCTGTTTTTCTTGAAATATTCATTTTTAGATTGCCTGTTTGAGTAGGTATGGCTTATTTTAATAATATAGAAATATGGGATAAATCATCAGAATTGGATAAGATAATTCCATATAAATTAATAATTGGCAGAGTTAAAAGCGAGCACTATGGATAAATTTGATACCTTGCAACTTTTTACCCGCATCGTAGAGCTAGGTAGCTTTAGTCAGGCAGCCGATCAGCTAAATATCCCACGTGCTACTGCAAGTAATGCCATTAAGGAGTTAGAGAGTAATTTACAGTGCCGTTTGCTAGAACGGACGACTCGGCATGTAAGACCATCACTAGATGGACAGGCATTTTATGAACGCTGCACACAAATATTATCGGAACTTGATGATGCAGAATCATCTTTACGCAATGTAATTGCTCAGCCCCGTGGTTTATTACGAGTCGATTTATCAGGCGCACATGCGACTAAAATTGTTTTACCCAATATCGATCAATTTCACGAGTTGTACCCCGACATTGAACTAGTAATCAGTACGGGGGATCGCTTGGTTGATCTGATTAGGGAAGGGATAGACTGTGTGGTGAGAGCGGGGCGTTTGGATGATTCCACTTTAATTGCTAGACATTTGGTGGATATGCCACAAGTGATTTGTGCAAGTCCTGACTATTTAAATAAACATGGAATGCCACAGCAACCAGAGGATTTGTTATCACATTATTGTGTTAATTTCTTTTCGACATCAGGTGGACGGAATTATCCATTTGAATTGATGGTGAACGGTAAAAAACAAGATTATTTTTTAAAAAGCTGGATCGCGGTAAATGATGCTGAAAACTATGTATTATCTGCTTTACGTGGGGCAGGTTTAATTCAGGTTCCGCGCTATCATGTGGCGAATGAATTAAAAGACGGGCAACTGGTTGAGGTTTTATCTGAATGGGAAATCCCGAAGATGTCAGTTTCTGCTTTATATCCGCAGCATCGGCAGCTCTCGCCACGCGTACGCGTTTTTGTCGCTTGGCTGAGTGAGTTATATACGAGTTATTTTGCCAACTTTGAATACCCGCAAAAATGAAATATCTTGCGGGTAAGTCAAAAACTGAATGATATTTTTAAGACTGATTCTGCAATTTATCTTGAGTCTTGGTCTCAAAATCACTTGCATCATGGCGTTCATGCAACTGTGTAGCTAAATCACCAAAAGTACGGTTGACCATACGACCACGTTGAACCGCAGGGCGTGCTAAAATCGCATCTGCCCAGCGCTGAACATTTTTATATTGTTCGACACCTAAAAACTCCGCGCCGTTATACACCCAGTTTTTAACCAGACCACCATACCAAGGGAATGCTGCAATATCAGCGATGCTATATTCAGAACCTGCTAAATATTCATTTTTTGCTAGATGCTGATCTAACACATCAAGTAAACGTTTCGTTTCCAAGGCAAAGCGATTAATTGCATATTCAACTTTAACGGGTGCATAAGCATAAAAATGCCCAAAACCGCCACCTAAGTAAGGCGCGCTGCCCATTTGCCAGAATAACCAATTAAGACATTCGATACGTGCAGCAATATCAGTTGGAATGAATGCTTTAAACTTTTCAGCCAAGTAAAGCAAAATTGAGCCAGACTCAAACACTCTTAATGGCGGGTTTTGGCTATGATCAACTAACGCTGGAATTTTAGAGTTTGGATTAATTTCCACAAAGCCACTGCCAAATTGCTGTGCTTCACCAATTTTAATCAACCAAGCATCATATTCAGCATTTTGATGTCCTAATGCTAAAAGCTCTTCTAGCAAAATAGTGACTTTTTGACCATTAGGCGTTGCTAAAGAATAGAGCTGGAGCGGATGTTTGCCAACTGGAAGCTCATGTTCGTAACGCGCACCCGAAGTAGGTTGGTTTAAATCGGTTTTTTCTCCAGTCCATTGCCAAACTTGTGGAGGAATATAGGTTGAATCACTCATTTTTTATCTCGTGTTTGGTGTAAATAAAAGGATTTATTTATGTCGCAAGGCGAGCCATTTTTGTACAGTCGGACGTTGCCATTGCTTTAATGCATAGTTTTTTAAACGTTCTGGTACAGCATCACCATTTTGGATAAGGCGTTGCAACATCAGGGCAAGTTCAGCATCCACAATGCTCCATGAACCAAAAAGAAATTCGGCATCAGACGCAAGAAGTTTTTCTGCAACAAAGAAAAGTTTCTCGGCTGCTTTTTTGCCTTCTTCTGAAAGTGGAGTGGACTTGGGCTGAATAAAAATAATATCGGTTGGACGCTCAGTTCTTAGTTCCACTAAGTCGGATCGGAGCCATGCCTGAATTTGTCTTGCTCTTGCGCGTGCTTGAATATCTTTTGGATAAATAGATGTGTCTGGATAAAGCTCTTCAAGATATTCCAAAATGGCGGAGGATTCTGATAAGGCAAAATCATTATACTCAAGTACAGGCACTTTGGCAGTTAATGACTTTGCTACATAAGATTTTTCAAACTGGCCTTGCTGGCCTAAGTTGATGGTCGCTATTTCAAATGGAATTTGTTTTTCATGTAGCCCGACAAAAACAGTAAATGCATAGGGGCTTAGAAATTGTGAATCTGTGTACAGCATAAAATGTTCATTATTCATTGTTATTGTCCATGTCATAAAACAATCGGATTTAGTCTAAGTGAGCTGATCCAAGATTGGGTAGCTTTTTTGTGGAAAAGCTTTATCAGTTTTTGAATTAAGCCATTTCAGTGTTCAACGTTAGGGCTTAATGTGCTGAAAATGTTGACGAACAATGCTAAGCCATGCCTGTACCGCTGGTGAGACAGGAAGATTCTTTTTCCAAGCCATGACTAAGTGCCACTGAATATTTGGTTTTTCAAGCGGTACCGCTGCAAATAAACTAGGGTCAAGCATGTCGGTATAATATTGTGGCAAGAGAGCAATTCCCATGCGTTGTAACACCATATCTGCCAAAAGGTGCCATTGGCTGGTACGGCAAGCAATGGTTGGGTAAAAACCATGCTGCTTACAGGCATCGAGAATAATACTGTTTAAAGAGAAATTTTCAGGAAACATTAAAAACGATTGGTGTTGTAGCTCTTCTAGATTTATTTTTTTGCGTGTTGCCCAAGTCGCATCCCGACGTAAAAGAACCATTAAAGGGTAGTTACATAGCTCAATACTATTGAAAATTTGCGTATCAAATGGCTGCAATAAAACGCCAACGTCTAACTCGTTATTGAGTAAGGCTTGTTCAATACCACGTGAACCCACTTCCATAAAAGCCAATTCAATATCTGGTAATTGCTGATGATAATCAAACAGGGCAGTTGTTAGAAGCTGCGAACCTAAAGGCGGAACGCCAAGTTTTAAAGTTCCTGTTTTTAATTGTTGGTAGTTTTCAATTTCAAGAAAGATGTTCTGTTCTGCCTGAAGAAGCTCGATCGCATGTTGATAAATGCGTTCTCCAATTTCAGTTAGTTCAATTTGTCTTTTTCGTCCATGATCAGGTTTAACCAACAGCTGTACCTGAAGCTGTTCTTCAAGCTGCTGTAATATTTTACTAATAGTCGGTTGAGTCAGATACAACTCTTCAGCAGTACGGGTAAAGCTTTTAGTTTTGACCAGCGTAACGAAGCACTGTAGTGATTTTAGTGAAAGCATAATAAAGAATAAATTATTCCATTTTAGAATAATATTAGCATGAATAATTCATATTTAGCAGATTTAACCAAGATAGTATAATAGTGTAGTTAACCATTTAATTTCACAAAATGAGTACTGAATCTGCTTCTGGCACACCCACACTACCTTCACTTTTAATTTTATTTAAACAAATTTTGATATTAGCTGGATTTTGGTGGTTCGGATATCTGTTACATCAAAAACTCGGCGTACCTGTCTCAGCAGGTATTTTAGGTATGTTTTTATTGCTTTTATGCCTATTCTTTAAAATTATCAAAATGGAACAGGTAGCAATGGGAGCAACCGTTGTTTTAGGTGAGCTGTTACTGTTTTTCGTACCCGTAGTCGTTGCTGTAGTTCAGTATAAAACCTTGTTTATGACCGAAGGCTGGCAAATTGTGTTGAGCATTGCGGTTGGGACTATTTCGGTCATGCTCAGTACGTGCCTGACGATTCACTACTACAATCGTTTAAAGGCTTATTTACAGGCTCGAAAACGTCTTCAACATAAGCATATCTAAGAGAAAATGACATGAATATCTGGTCAATTCTTTGTCTGATCTGGACTTTGGTAGCCTATGTTGTGGCAAAGCGAATCTATCAGAAAAATCCAAAACTTTGGTTATCACCCGCGATTAGTGTACCTGTACTCACCATTATTTTGATGACGATTTTTGGAATTTCCTATCAAACTTATGCAGAAGATACGCAGTGGATTGTTAATTTATTAGGGCCTGCAACAGTTGCTTTCGCTGTACCGATTTATCGTTATCGGGAAACGATTCGTAAAAACCTTGGCGTCCTTTCGATTGCAATTATTGTGGGCATGAGCGTAGGTGTGATGTCAGCCTATGAGATGGCGCAGTGGTTCCACTTTAGCCCTGAAGTGACCAATAGTTTGATGGCACGTTCTATTTCCACACCATTTGCCATGATTTTAGCGGAAGATATTCACGGTTCGGCAGCATTGGTTTCTTTATTTACTGTCATTACGGGTTTGGTCGGTATGATTTGTGGTGATGCAATTTTAGCGATTACTAAAATTCGTTCTAATGTGGCCAATGGGGCAGCCTTCGGAAATGCAGCCCACGGTTTTGGTACAGTTAGAGCACAGCAACGCAATAGCGAAGAAGGTGTAATTGCCAGTTTAACCATGGTCATTGCAGGTATTTTAATGGTACTGATTGGGCCATTTGCGATTCATTTATGGTTGTTATTGTAGGCTTTTTCTAATTCGGCTTGTCATGTTGTTGAATAATTCTTGATAGTTTTTTGATGGCTTGTCTCATCAGCTCCGGTTCAAAATCACCTAAGCCAACAATTAAACCCGGACGTTGTTGTTCTTGTGAAAATGTCGGTGAAATTGCTTTAATGGCAATGCCTGCATCGACTGCCGAGCTT
Source organism: Acinetobacter sp. GRABPA_MV_2 (assembly GCF_056725885.1). Classification (NCBI taxonomy): domain Bacteria; kingdom Pseudomonadati; phylum Pseudomonadota; class Gammaproteobacteria; order Moraxellales; family Moraxellaceae; genus Acinetobacter; species Acinetobacter sp. GRABPA_MV_2. The sequence goes on along the minus strand of NZ_JBWZNA010000012.1, from coordinate 35,312 downwards.
GCAACGTCAATATCATTAATATGCTGAGCAAGCCATAACACCATATGCATGCCTTGATCGCCCGGCTGTAACCAAGCCAGTTCTTGAGGTATGTATTTTTCAATCAAGCCAATAATGTATTCTCGGACTTCTGCATAGACATTTCGAGTGCGTCGAATATGTCGTTCCAAATAACCCTCTTGAATAAAAGCTGCCAAAACGTGCTGGTCGGCAGCAGGTGGGTGTCGATCAATTAATACTCTGAGTCCACAAAAAGATGCTACCAACTCTTTAGGCAATACTGCATAACCAAGTCTAAGTGATGGAAATAGGACTTTACTGAAAGTGCCAAGATAAATGACTTGGTCGGGTGCCATGCCTTGCAAAGATGGGAAGGGCTGTCCGTTATAGCGAAGTTCACTGTCATAGTCATCTTCAATGATCCAAGCATTTTGCTGTTTTGCCCAAGATAATAAAGCTGTACGTCTTGCAAGACTCATCGGCATGCCAAGTGGATATTGGTGAGACGGTGTCACAAAAGCAGCACGTGCATTTTTCGAAAGTCTAATTCCGGTTTCAACCTGAATGCCTTCTTCATCAACAGGAACACGTACCATACGAATGTTTTGTACAGTATGCTCAAAAATGGCCGTTGTCCCCCGATAAGCTGGATCTTCAATCCAAACTTCATCTTTTGCTTCAAATAAAATCTGGCTGCAAATATAAAGTGATTGCTGAATACCGGGAGTAATTACAATTTGTTCAGGTTCGCAGTGGACAGAACGTGACCGTCGTACATAGTCGGCTATAGCAATTCTTAGTGATAATACCCCTTGAGGTTCACCATATCCTGAAGGAACACCTGCTCCCCGTGATCTATATTTATTACCAAATTTACGCCAAATATCACTTGGTTGAGTACGTCCAACGGGGACAGATACCGCAAAAGGAACATGGGGAAGTGGCTTAAATTCATCAAGCACTTTGGCATAAGAACGTGCCGATTTGGTCAAAGAGATCGAGTTAGGTTTATTTTCTTTTGAAGAATGTTGTATTACAGATGTTTTAACCAAAGCATGAGACACATAAGTGCCAGTTCGTGGTTGAGAGTCAAACACACCTTCAGCTAAAAGCTGATCATAAGCTTCAATAATAGTTCCTCGTGCGACCCCAAGTGTTTGAGCCAGTTCGCGTGAAGAAGGCAACGGATCGCCGGGTTGTAAATCACCACTTTGTACAGCTTCGCGTAAAGCTTGAGTCAGTTGAGCACTTATCTTTCCTTGGCTTTTATCAATCTTTGCAATAGACGGAAGTTCAACAACTTTTGCCATTCTGGCCATAATTCTGGTCTACTTAAAAAAATACAAAGTGGTTCTTTTTAATAAACCACAGAAACCAGAAAATTTACAACACAAAATATAAATAACCCTGATATTTACAGTGAGGTTTTGAGCCATGTATATCCCCGATGATTATGCAGAAAACCGTTTGGATGTATTACATTCTCTTATTACCGAATATCCATTTGGTGTGCTTTTTACTCATGGAAGTAATGGCTTAGATGCAAATCATCTTCCATTTGAATTGCTGGTAAATGAAGAGAACTTGGGTGTGCTACATGCGCATGTGTCTAGAGTTAATCCTGTCTGGCAGGACATTAAAAATGGAGATGAGGTGTTGGTCGTGTTCCAAGCAGGCGATGCTTATATTTCACCAAACTGGTACCCATCCAAACATGAACAGCACAGACAAGTACCGACATGGAATTATAGGGTTGTGCATGCATATGGCAAAGTGACGATTCGAGATGATGAGCGATTTGTCCGTGGCGTGGTGGCTCGTTTAACCCGTACTCATGAGGCATCTCAACCTGAACCATGGAAAATGTCTGATGCACCAAAAGACTATCTTGAACCGATGTTAAAGGCGATTGTGGGAATAGAAATTGAAATTACCAAGCTGCAAGGAAAATCAAAACTTGGGCAAAACAAAGAACGCCGAGACATTTTAGGCGCGGCAGATGGCCTATCAAAATCTGGTCATCAAACTATAGCGGACGCTATGTATAGTGTGGCTGAGTTAAATAAATAATTTTGAAAATATAAAACTTTAATATCAATTGAGGAGACAAAGATGTCTTTTACTACACCTGTTGAGTTGGTAGGTGAGCACGTTATTTTAAAGCCCTTAGACTTAACTCAAGCTGAATCACTGGCAGAGGCTGTTTGTGATGGGGAACTCTATAATCTTTGGTATACCCGTGTGCCAAGACCTGAACAAATGGCTGCTGAAATTGAAAGACGTCTCGGTTTACAAAGTTCTAGTTCTATGTTGCCATTTTATATTGAAGATCGAAAAACAGGTCGGGCGTTGGGTATGACAACTTTAATGCATATTGAAGAAGCACATCGCCGTGTAGAAATTGGTTCGACGTGGTACCGAAAGTCTGCACAGCGTACACCTGTAAATACTGAGTCTAAAAAGCTATTGTTGGCTCATGCATTTGAGACTTTAAACTGTATTGCTGTTGAGTTACGCACATCTTCTTTAAATGTTCAAAGTCAAGCCGCGATCGTACGTTTGGGTGCAAAGCTCGATGGCGTGCTGAGAAGCCATCAAATTGTGAAAGACGATATTTTGAGGGATACCCATGTTTATAGCATTTTAAAACATGAGTGGCCTGCGGTTCGCCAAAATCTGGAATGGATGTTGAATAAACCACGTTAAAAGGAATTTTAAGCAAGCTGTTTTTCTCTTTTTTGGCTTAGCCAGAAGAGAGAAGCTGTGATAATCATTAACCTGAAGTTAATAACTGCTGATCTAGGTTGATTGATCAAAAGTCCATAAAGCGTTTTTATAGATTCAGAACAAAACTGCGATCTATAGGTAAGCACATGGAAGGATCAGTTCAGAATAAAGAACGGTTATGGACAAAGCGGCGTCATGCCAAACAACTAAAACTAGAGATGGCAAACCAATATACCGATGGTGTGGTCATTCCAACTCAGGACATTATTAAAGTTTTAGAAACCTTAATTACACCGGGTGACAAGGTTGTACTCGAAGGGAATAACCAAAAACAAGCAGATTTCTTATCGCGCTCTTTGGCTCAAACCAATCCAGATATTTTGCACGATTTGCATATGATTATGCCAAGTGTCGGGCGTTCGGAACATCTTGATCTGTTTGAAAAAGGGATTGCGCGTAAGCTCGATTTTTCTTTTGCTGGCCCACAAAGTTTACGTATTAGTCAGTTAATTGAAGATGGTTTACTAGAGATTGGTGCCATTCATACCTATATCGAGTTGTATTCACGTTTGGTGGTCGACCTCATTCCAAATGTGGTGCTCTCGGCGGGTTTTATGGCGGACCGCCAAGGCAATATCTATACAGGCCCTAGCACCGAAGATTCTCCAGCACTTATTGAACCGGCGGCTTTTAGTGACGGTATTGTGATTGTTCAGGTCAATGAACTGGTCGATGACGTTTCAGATTTACCACGTGTCGATATTCCTGCTTCTTGGGTTGATTATGTGGTGGTGGCAGATCAGCCATTTTATATCGAACCGTTATTTACTCGTGACCCGAAACACATCAAGCCAGTGCATGTGCTTATGGCCATGATGGCAATTCGCGGAATTTATGAAAAGCATAATGTGCAATCGTTAAACCATGGTATTGGTTTTAACACTGCGGCAATTGAACTGATTTTACCGACCTATGGAGAGTCTTTAGGTTTAAAAGGAAAAATCTGCCGAAATTGGACTCTGAATCCGCATCCAACCTTAATTCCAGCGATTGAAACAGGTTGGGTTGAAAGCGTCCATTGTTTTGGTACCGAACTAGGTATGGAAAAATATGTTGCTGCTCGTCCCGACGTTTTCTTTACAGGTCGTGATGGCGCTTTACGTTCCAACCGCATGATGTGTCAGCTTGCAGGTCAATACGCTGTTGATCTATTTATTGGTGCAACTTTGCAAGTTGATGGCATGGGGCATTCTTCGACTGTTACCAAAGGTCGTTTGGCTGGTTTCGGTGGTGCACCAAACATGGGGCATGATCCGCGTGGCCGTCGTCACGATACGCCAGCATGGCTAGATATGCGCTTGCAAGGTGCCAATGAAACAGAAACCTATTTGGCACGTGGTAAAAAGCTGGTGGTGCAAATGGTGGAAACCTTCCAAGAGGGTGGCAAGCCAACTTTTGTAGATCGCCTTGATGCGATTGATGTTGCTAAAACGGCTGGTTTACCTTTAGCACCAATCATGATTTATGGCGATGATGTCACTCATCTACTGACTGAAGAAGGCATTGCTTATCTATATAAAGCAAGCAGCCAAGAAGAACGTCAAGCCATGATTGCTGCGGTGGCAGGCGTAACCAGTATTGGTTTAACTCAGGACCCTAAAACAACAGCACGTTTAAGAAGCGAAGGCTTGGTGGTATTCCCTGAAGATTTAGGTATTCGCCGCACCGATGCAACACGTGAGCTTTTAGCTGCAAAAAATATTGCCGACTTGGTGACATGGTCAGATGGTTTATATCAACCCCCTGCAAAATTCAGGAGTTGGTAATGATGGCACAAGTTCAATATCAAACGCTCAGCGATAGTCAGCTTTTGGCAAGTTTAGCGGTCGAAGCGTTAATTGATGAAGTGAATTTGACGCCTAAACCAGCCTTGGTAGATCGCCGTGGCAGTGGTGCACACGATGACCTGACTTTGGAATTAATGGAGCGCTCTGCGAAAAGTTTAGGGCCTATGTTTGAAGAAATGGCTCAAGCAGCCATACATCATGGTGAGGTTTGTTTGGCCTTACGCGAAGACATTGGTGAAATTGGTCGCCAAGGTGAAAACACCATGATGTTGGCGACAGATGGCGTCAACACACACCGCGGTGCAATTTGGGCCTTGGGTTTAATGGTTACTGCAGCAGCATTGGCACGCACGAATCAACAGTACTTATCGGCTGTTGGGCTATGCCAGTTAGCAGGCCAGATTGCTCAGCTTGAAGATCGTTTTATTCCAGAGCAGGCCTTAAGTCATGGTCAGCAAGTACAGAAAAAATTAGGCATCTTAGGTGCCAAAGAACAGGCTCAACAAGGCTTCCCAACTATTGTGAATTTTGGTTTAAAGCAACTTTATCAAAGCCGTAGTAAACCCATGAAGGAAGAGTTCGCGCGTTTAGATGCCTTACTTGCCATGATGACTGACCTGACCGATACCTGTGTGCTTTATCGCTCGGGAAAATCGGGTTTAAAGCGTATGCAACAAGGTGCTCAGCAAGTACTTGATTTGGGCGGTAGCTCAAGCTTGGAAGGTCGACGTGCTTTGCATCTTTTAGAGATTGATCTGCTTCGGATGAAAGCTTCAGCTGGTGGTGCCGCAGATTTGTTGGCAGCAACCTTGTTTATAGATCGTGCTGAACAGTCATCTGGAAAAAATAAAGAGGGATTTTGATGATGGAAACACTTCATTTTGAATTTGTGGCCACAAAGCCACCTGTAAAAAAAGCATTAGTAGGATGTGTTGGCTCGGGCGATTTAGAAATTTTGATGGAACCCGGTGAAACAGGCAAAGCTTCTATTCAAGTGGTGACTTCGGTAGACGGCAGTGCGGCGCGTTGGCACAATCTTTTTGAACGGATTTTTACTGCGCAAATACCGCCAGCGGTCAATATTGATATTCATGACTTTGGTGCAACTCCCGGTGTCGTTCGCTTACGTCTAGAACAAGCATTGGAGGAAATTGCTCATGACTGATATTCAGAGTTTGTTAAATAAACAAGATTTTATTGAACTCAGCGCAAGAGAACGTGCCAAAGCATTGTTAGATGAGGGGACTTTTCGAGAGTTACTCGACCCATTTGCCCGTGTTATGTCGCCTTGGTTGGTTCAGCAAAATATTGTCCCGCAAGCCGATGATGGTGTAGTGGTTGCAAAAGGATCTATTCAAGAAGATCCAGTGGTTCTAATTTCTATTGAAGGCTTATTTCAAGGCGGAAGTTTAGGCGAGGTAGGCGGAGCTAAAATTGCGGGTGCCTTAGAACTTGCAGTTGAAGACAATCTGAAAGGTATTCCAACGGCTGCAATCTTATTACTAGAAACTGGTGGCGTTCGCTTACAAGAAGCAAATCTGGGTTTGGCAGCCATTGCTGAAATTCAGGCTGCAATTGTGAACTTACGCCAGTATCAACCCGTGATTGCAGTGGTTGCAGGCAGTGTAGGGTGCTTCGGCGGTATGTCAATTGCGGCTGGTTTATGTAGCTATATTGTAATGACACAAGAAGGACGTTTAGGTCTAAATGGCCCACAAGTGATAGAACAAGAAGCTGGTGTACAAGAATATAACGCCAAAGATCGTCCATTTATATGGAGTATTACGGGTGGTAATCAGCGCTTCACTAGTGGTTTGGCAGATGCTTTTGTAGACGATGATCGTCAGAAAATTCGCCAGCAAGTTATCGATTATTTAACTCAAGGCGTACCTCATCAGCATCGTAGTTCAAATTACACATTCTATTTAGAAAAGCTGCAACAAGTTGATACTGCTGAGCAGATTACCCCAGCACAAGTTCAAGCTTTGTATCAAGGAGAGCAAGCATGAATATCGCCGTTGATACATTAAAAGCATCTACTCGTGGTGCACATTGGTTTAAAGCACTAACGCAAGGCTTTAAGACAGTTGAAGGTTTTCCAGCTTCGATTTGGGTGGCTGATGGTCAGCTTGAGCAGCAAGCGGTGCGTGTGATTGCAGTTGTGCAAGACAGTAATAATCTGTTCCCGCGGGCAAAACAAGGAGAAGTTGGATTATTAGAAGGCTGGAGTTTGGCAAAAGCAGTCGATGATGTGATCCAAGTCGATGCACAGGCTGAAACTAAACGCGGTATTTTATGTCTGGTTGATGTTCCAAGTCAGGCCTATGGACGACGTGAAGAATTATTAGGCATTCATCAAGCTTTAGCGGGTGCAGTAGATAGCTATGCTAGAGCCAGATTAGCAGGCCATCCTATTATTAGCTTGTTGGTTGGTAAGTCGATGTCGGGTGCTTTCTTGGCGCATGGATATCAAGCCAATCGTATTATTGCTTTAAAAGACTCAGGTGTTATGGTGCATGCAATGGGTAAAGAATCTGCCGCACGCGTTACCTTGCGCTCGGTTGATGAGTTAGAGCAATTGGCCTCAAGCATTCCTCCAATGGCCTATGACATTGAAAGTTATGCCACGCTTGGTCTGTTATCTGAACTGTTATCTGTCGAAAACCCTGAACAACCGACAATTGATGATCTTTCATTAGCAAAACAGGCAATTGCACAAGCGTTTAAAGAAATTAATGCCGATCAATCTAGGGGATTGGAACAAAGACTGCATGGCCAAAACCGTCAAATGTCTAAAAAGGTCCGTGAGTTATTGCGCGAGCAATGGTCATGAAACTTAAGCTCGAAGCCCATGATTTACTGTGGGGCATGACGGTCGATTGCTTAGCCGCTGATGCTCCGCATTGGGTGAAAGAGGTGTTGCAACGAGGTGATCCTGTTGTGGTTCGACGGGAAACTACTCCTGAAGATCAGGTGGCTGTGGGTATAAGAGGACAATTTCGCTATCAACGATATGCAGCGCAAATACCAAGATCTTTAATTAGCAGACAGCTTAAACCCGAAGCATTGGCTGAAGTTAATCCAAGTCACTTTAAACACTTGGCAGAACGTTTACAGAGCATTTCTAGCATTATGAAAAATTTTTCAGGATGTTGGGGATATACAGGAAGTTTCGGGTTTGAGCTAGCAACTGGCATTAAAACAGTAACCCAACAAAGTGACATAGATTTATTGATTCGAGCTGAACAACCTTTTGCCAAAAAGCTGGCAATTGAATTACTCGAAAATTTTCAGCAAGCAGCGCTTAATGTGGATATACAACTGCAACTACCACAAGGTGGTTTGGCATTAAAAGAATGGGCTGGGAACAGTGGAAAAGTTCTATTGAAACGTCCTGATGGTGCTGTTTTATTAGAAAACCCATGGAATTAGGGAATAGATATCATGGCTTCAATTTGGGTATATCCGGGGCAAGGTGTGCAACGAAGCAATATGTTGCACGACTTACCTCAAACCGCTCTAGTTAAAGAATACCTTGAGCGTGCATCGGATGCACTCAAAGAAGATGTCTTGATGCTAGATAGTCCGGCTGCATTGCAGTCGACACGTGCAGTACAGCTTTGTTTGCTGGTTTCAGGTGTGATGAGTTCAGCCTTATTAACAGCGGAAAACTTAACACCAGATTATGTAGCAGGTTTATCAATTGGTGCATGGTCGGCTGCGGTTGTAGCAGGAGTTTTAGCCTTTGAGGATGCCGTTCGTTTAGTTGCCTATCGAGGTGAACTCATGCAAAACGCTTACCCCACTGGATATGGCATGACAGCTCTGATTGGTACAGACCGTGCAGCTGTTGAAACATGGGTCAAACAGATTTATGAAATAACGCCAGAGGTGTTTGTCGCAAATATTAATGCACATAATCAAATTGTTATTTCAGGAAATTTTGAAACCATGAACCAAGTTGCTTTTTTGGCAAAGCAACAAGGAGTCGTGGCAAAAAAATTAGATGTATCGGTGCCATCGCACTGTGAATTATTAAGTCAGCAAGCAAAGCAACTTGCAGCGTCTATGGAGGGAGTGACTTTAAAGCAGCCTAAAATACGTTATTTAAGTGGTACAACGGCTCGTACGCTTAGCAGGCCAGAACAGATTGGTGATGACTTGGCTTTTAATATGAGCCGAACTGTAGATTGGGAAAGTACCATCCAAGCTGCATGGGAGCGAGGTGTGAGGTTGCAGATTGAAGCTTTACCGGGAACGGTGCTTACTACACTTGCACGTCGAATATTTAAAGAAGGAACTGTATTGTCATTTCAGGGAACACGTTTAGACAGCATTCAATTAGCAATGCAAAATGAAAATAACGCTTCTTTGTAATTACAATATAAATTAAAAATTCAGTAATAACCCAAGGATATGAGGGATTTACAATGATTATATATGGAACAGCAATATTAGCGATCTGCCATTTATTAGGCGACTATCTTGGCAACACCTTAGGCATGGTATTAGGTGTTAAAGCGAATGTCGGTGGCGTTGCTATTTCAATGATTCTGTTGATCTTATCTAAAGAACTATTGGCAAAAAAAGGTTATTTACCTCAAGTCACACAATTTGGCGTCTTGTATTGGTCAGGTATGTATATTCCGATCGTTGTTGCGATGTCGGCAGGTCAAAATGTCGTTGCAGCTTTATCGGGTGGCATGTTAGGGCTGATTGTCTCTATTGCATCGTTAATTGGCACGGTTTTAGTCATCCGTTATTTAAATAGAATTAGTGGTGACTATGAAACCTATGAATGGACAATAGAATCTAAGGAAAAAATAGCCTAAGCAACATAAACTACAAAAAGTTCAATCAAAAAGGATTTAAATGATGGACGCTATAATTGCTGTGTTATCAAAAAATGCATTAGTCACTGCTCTTGCCGTAACGGGTTTAATGATGTTTGTTTCCCATTTACTCTCAAAATATTTGACGAAGGGAAAACTACAAAGCTCTGCAATCGCGATTACTTTAGGTTTGGTTGTTGCTTACTTTGCAGGGGTTTATACGCAAGGAACCAAAGGCGTTTCTGACATCGCTATTTTTTCTGGTTTTGCGCTGTTGGGCGGAGCCATGATTCGTGATTTAGCTATTGCTTCAACTGCATTTGAAGTTGATGTGAAAGAAGTGAAGAAAGCAGGCAAAATTGGTCTAATTGCATTAATGCTTGGTTGTGTTGTGCCTTTTGCAATTGGGGTTCTGGTCGCATGGAGCATGGGGTATCGAGATCCAATTTCGATGACAACGATCGGTGCAGGCGCAATGACTTATATTGTAGGTCCGATTACAGGAACCGCAATTGGCGCGAGCTCTGATGTAATCGCTCTTTCTATTGCAATTGGTTTAATCAAGTCAGTTTTCTTTATGGTAGGGACGCCATTGCTTGCGAAATTTATGTATTTAAAAAGTCCGCGCTCTGCAATGGTCTTTGGTGGTTTGGCTGGAACAACCAGTGGCACAGCAGCAGGCCTAGCTGGCACTGATGTACGACTTGTACCTTATGGCGCGTTGGTTGCAACCTTCTACACAGGACTTGGCTGTTTACTTGGCCCTTCTGTCTTTTTCCTAACGGTTAATGCAATTTTTGGATAAATTTTTGAAAATCGCACAACGGCAACTCATTATTCTTTAATAAGTTGCCGATATTTATCTTTTGAAATTAGTCGCAAACATACGACATTCAGCAATCAGAGCAAGTAAGTTTGGGTCGCGTTCTTTACTTTTTAGAAAGACCAAACCAATTTCTTGTTGCATATGATATTGCTGTTTTAGTGGAATAAGTTTTACTGAACTTTCATAAACTGCAGAAATACGACCGGGTAATAGTGCGAAACCGACACCTGAGCTGACCATACTAATGAGGGTAAAAATATCATTGACCTGTAAAGCAACTTTAGGTGAAAAACCAGCTTTTTTAAAAATGATGTCGCTGTCGTTATGAGTGGCAAAACCCTTAGTTAAAGTTAAAAAAGTTTCTTCTTTTAAAAGGCTTAAATCAATGTCTTTAAAATCGGCATATTTTGAATCTTTATTAACGGCCAAAAAAATGTCATCTGAAAACATTGGCAAAATTTCAAAGTCATCATCTTGAGTGGTTTCATTTAAAGCCACGATAATGGCATCAAGCTCCGTGGCTTTCAGCTTTTTCACCAAATCCTGATTTGAACTCAGCAATAGTTGAATATCAAGCTCACTACGTCGGAGCTTAAGACCGCTAATCACATTTGGAATTGTATTTACAGTCAAAGAATAAAGAGAACCTAGATGTAAAACCTTGGCTGCAAAACCTGCTGCTTCTCTGGTTTTATTTACGGTAATAAAAATGTCTTGTACGATTTTCTGTGCCCGTTCTTCAAAGACATAAGCACTTTTTAAAGGAATGAGGTTACGGCCTTCATTTTTAAAAAGAGGGCAACGTAAAGCACTTTCTAAAGAATGTAAGGCTTTATGAACACTGACATTGCTCAACTGCATTTCTGTGGCTGTTTTAGACAAATTCCCACAGCGCATAAAAGCTAAAAAAATCTGTATTTTTTTAAGGGTGAGTTCTTCATCAATTTCCATATTAATCCTTTGAACCTGCTTCCCTAAAACCAATAGATTTGAGCTATAAAGTTACCACAAAATAAAGTCTATAAAATTGTGCTTAGGTCGAAGTATTTCTTTAGAGACTTGCTTCAACTCTTTGTTGAATGGTTTTGATAACCTGATCTAATGCGCTTTGAATTTTAGTGTTCCATTCAAAAGAACAGTTAATTCTCAAATAATGCTGCTGTGCGGGTAAAACACTAAACAGAGGACTTGGTGCAACGCCAATGTCTTGCTGAATCAACGCTTCATAAACTTGCATACTGTCTAGGGTACTGGGTAGTTTGACCCATAGAAAATAACCACTTGGGTAGTAATACACTTCACAAGAGTTAGGTAAATGTTGCTTCAAATAATGATAAAACTGCTTTTTATAACGCTCGAGGGAAAGTCTAAGGGTACGCAAGTGCTTTTCATAATGATGATGAGACAAAAACTCAACCAATGCATTTTGAATGAGTGCATTCACTGAAATAGTACTCATGAGCTGTAAGTGTTGAATATGGTCTGAAAATTTACCCGCATAGACCCAACCGACCCGAAAACCTGCACCTAATGTTTTAGAAAAAGACGAACAGTGCAGTACCAGATTTTGTTGATCAAAATACTTCATTGAAAGTGGTTTTTGACCACCATAATAAAGCTCTTCATACACATCATCTTCAATCAAATAAATTTGGTGTTCGTGAAGCAATTTGGCAATTTTATATTTAATGTCATCACTGACTGTAAAGCCAATCGGGTTATGGGCATTCAGCATCAGCCAACACACCCTGATTGGATATGTTTGAATAACCTGTTCGAAAGCCTCTAGGTCAAAACCATGTTGAGGATGTTCAGGAATGGTAATCACTTTAAGTCCTAAACGCTCAGCGGCTTGCCATGCCCCATAAAACACGGTTTGCTGTAATAAAATATAATCGCCGGGTTGAGCAACCGCTTGTAGCGAAAGGTTTAGTGCATCTAAACCTCCAGATGTAATGACAATGTCATCTCGATCGGTCTGTATACCTTGCATACAGTAACGCTGAGCAATCAGTTTTCTTAACGCTAAATTACCAGGAGGCAAGCTTGTGGTCTGGTCATAGCTTTGTCTTTTGCGCGCAAGTTGCCCCATAATTTGAATAAGTTTAGGTGCTGTTAAAAGCTGACTGTCTGGAAAAGCTGAGCCAAAAGGTACGACAGACTCATGTTGAATTGACTTAAGATATTTAAAAACTAAGGAATTAATTTCAATTTTAGAGTTTAGTGAAACAATTGAATATTGTTCGAGTGGCTTTAGTGCAATTTGCTCGGCAACAAAGTAGCCAGATTTTTCTTTTGAATAGATCAGACCTTGTGATTCAAGCTCCTGATAAGCATTCATGACGGTCATTAAACTAAAACCAGAACGTTGTACCTGATCTCTCAATGACGGTAATTTTTCATGTGCATTTAAAGTGCCGCTCTCAATGAGTTGGCGAATGCTATGAGCGAGTTGTTCTGATTTATACATGTATGAGCTGCACGAAATAACAAAATGAAAGAAGCACTTAATCAATAATAAATGCCGTTTGCAGAATCTACAAACGGCATTTGTTTAGAACAATAGATTTACTTTAAGTAAGGGGCTGCATAAATCAAGATAACTTTAAACAATCCCGCAATCACAGCTAAGGCTAAAAAACCACCGAGCCATAGCAAAATAAACCATTGGGTTTGATTGAGTTTAACGGATGACTTTTTCATAAAACCCTCCATACTTAATGATAGCCTTCATCACCTACACGGACTTTGTCTCTAAATACCCAGTAAGAGACAATGGTGTAAGCAATAATGATTGGAATCAAGATAAGTGCGCCAACCAGAGCAAACATTTGGCTTGAATGAGGTGCTGCAGCCTGCCAGATGGTGACTGATGGCGGAATAATATAAGGCCATAAACTAATTACAAAACCAGTAAATGCAAGGAAAACGAGGGCCAATGTATATGCAAATGGTTTAAGGTCGTGATCTTGCTTTTTACATGCCGATAAAATCAGGCCAACAAATAACAAGACCAAAATCGGTACAGGACTAAAATAGAACAGATTTGGTAACGAGAACCAGCGATCTGCAATTTCAGGATGAGTCAACGGCGTATATAAACTCACGCCACCAAAAATAATGAGCAGTGCAATAATTAGCTTTGGCATAAGCTCATACATACGTTGCTGCAAACCTTTTTCAGTTTTTAAGATAAGCCAGCCACAGCCCAAAGTTGCATACATCGCAACTACACCAATACCTGTAAAGATCGTAAATGGAGATAACCAGTCAAATGGACCACCAGCATAAATACCATTTTCGGTTTTAATCCCTTGGATATAGGCACCTAAAATAATCCCTTGAAGGAAGCTCGTTAAAACTGAACCCCAAATAAAAGCTAAGTCCCAAAGGTGTTTGGTGCGATGAGCTTTAAAGCGGAATTCAAACGCCACGCCACGGAAAATCAGGGCGATCACCATAAAAATGATCGGTAAATATAGTGCGGATAAAACTGTTGAATAGACCAGTGGGAATGCTGCGTATAGACCAGCACCACCGAGAACCATCCAAGTTTCGTTACCATCCCAAACAGGAGCGACGGTATTCATCATGACATCACGTTCTTGGCTGTTCTTAATGAAAGGGAACATAATTCCGATTCCTAAGTCAAAACCGTCCATGACCACGTAAATTAAAACACCTAAACCAATAATACCGACCCATATTAAAGAAAGATCAATCATGATGTTTCTCCCCAGATTTTTGATTATCGTCAATGTTTTCATCGACCGCACTGAGTGGACGCATTGGTGTTTTAAAGTGTCCAACGCCACCAGTTTCAACATTTGGTGTATCGATAAATACAGGGCCTTTATTAATCAGTTTTAAGGTGTAGTAGATACCGCTACCAAAAACGATGGTATAGACCACCACAAAAATAATGAGACTAAGTCCAACTTGATCTGCGGAAACGGTATGTGAAAGCCCGTCTTTTGTGCGCATAATGCCGTATACAACCCACGGTTGACGGCCTACTTCGGTAGTTACCCAACCTGCAAGCATAGCGACATAACCAGATGGTCCCATCACCAATGCAAATTTATGGAACCACGAAGTTTCATAGAGTTTTCCACGCTTACGTAACCAAAGCGCAATTAAAGACAGAGTGACCATGAGTACACCAAGACCCACCATCACACGGAAGCTCCAGAAAACGATGGTTGAATTTGGACGGTCTTCAGGTGCGAAATCTTTTAAGCCTGTCACTTGGCCATCTAAGCTATGCGTTAAAATTAAACTACCCAAATAAGGAACACCCACTTCGAAGTGGTTACGTTCTTCTTTCATATCGGGAATTGCAAATAGCAATAATGGCATTGGCTCATTGTGATTGGTTTCCCAGTGTCCTTCCATTGCTGCAAGTTTGGCAGGTTGATGTTCACGGGTGTTTAAACCGTGGTTATCGCCAATTACCACTTGTAAACATGAAGTCACAAGTACCATCCAGAGACCCATCGAGAACGATTTTTTCACCAACTCATCGCGACGGCCTTTTACTAAATGCCATGCAGATGTTCCGACGACCAATAATGATGAAACTAAGAAAGCTGCTGCACCCATGTGGGCAAAGCGGTAAGGGAAGGATGGGTTAAAGACAATTGCAAACCAGTCTTTTGGCACAATAATGTCATTTTCGATAGCAAAGCCTTGAGGAGTCTGCATCCAGCTATTCGAAGATAAAATCCAGAACATGGAAATACATGTTCCGATGGCAACCATAAGTGTTGCAAAGAAATGGGCTCGAGGACCAACACGTCCCCAACCAAACAGCATAATGCCTAAGAAACCTGCTTCTAAGAAGAAGGCACTCAAGACTTCATAGGTAAGTAAAGGACCAGTAATACTTCCGGCGACACGTGAAAATTCACTCCAGTTCGTACCGAACTGGTAACTCATGACTACGCCCGAGACCACACCCATACCAAAGGCAACGGCAAAGATCTTAATCCAGTATTTAAATAGATCTTTATAAATCGGGTCTTGGGTTCTTAACCATTTCCACTCTAACACTGCTAAAAAGCAGGCAAGACCGATGGAAGTGGCCGGAAAAATAATATGGAAGGATACTGTAAAAGCAAATTGTATTCGCGCTAATTCTAGAGCGGTTAGACCGAGGCTCATAAACTTTCCCCCTGTGAACTAGCTGATGATGGTTAAATGAGTTAAATACTTATTTTCAGGCAACAAAGTATTTTGGCGATTAAACTTACTTCTGTGATAAATGTTCTTAGCAAGTAAAATGCCAACAGGGTTAAGCAATATAATTGCTTGATATTCCAAGAGAATAGACTGATTGATTGTTCTCAATCTGTTAACAAAGTTTATGCTTGATGTTGCATTTGTAAAAATGCATGTTGCATTGAAACATTGATGAAATATCTGGCGATATGCAATAGATCGTCTCATGAAAACTACCTACCTTAAGAAGTTTCCTTAATCATGCACTTAATCTTTTTGTATATGTAGATACAGAAATTTTTTATAAAACTATAACAGTCTGGAGCAGTCATGAGGTGTGCTATAGTTTTTTTTCAATTATCTGTAGCTATGTATCCATTCTTCAAAAGTCCAAAATAAATGAACAAGATTTACGAATGGCCAAAATCACTCTCCAAAACAAACTGAATGCGACTTTGGGTAATAAGCGCAGAATAGTTTCTTCTCTTTTATTCCTTTGTTGTTTTGCGTGAGGTCTGGTTGTTACGTAGGTTATTAAAGACCTGATTTAAGTGTAGCTCTTCTAAAATAGCTTGGATGTTAAAAAATGTTTATTACTTCTCAACTCAATGTCCTGCATAAAATTATTAAAAATCAGCCTATTCCTGTATCTATATTGGCTCAGTTAGAGCAGACTTACGTTAATTTTGAAGCTACTTTATTAAGAGCGAAAGTACTCAGGGACTTTTCTAAATCTGAAACTGTATATTTAATCCAATCTCATATTGAGCCACAGCAAAGTAGTCTGGCTTATCTATTTTCACCATTTATTTTTGCTAGCCTAAACAAGGCTGCTATTTATACAACGCCTGCAACTGAGCCTGTGCTTTCTATTCTGAATAAATATTACCAAGCTGAAAAAAAAGCCTTATTCAAAGTAGATGATGTTTTAGACAGCTTAAAAATTTATATCGATTTGGAGCTGGCGGAGCTTAATGAAGTTGAATTTATCTATTTAAGCCTCATCAAGGCACTATGCCGAAGTGATCTCTCTACAGTGTTTTTAATTACGAGTTTAGACATAGATATAGAGCATTTAGAAGCACTGGAGCAATTTTTAAAGGTCAAAATTTATTGGATTAAAACGACAAAAGATGATGACTTGAAAAATTTAAATAGCTTAGAAATGCGGAAATTATTATTCAAAAATAAAGATGAAACTTATGTCAAATTATGCGCGAAATTTGCTCAAATGAATGCTGAATTGGTAGCACTCTGTGACACTTTCACGAAGCCTCAAATGACGCATTTAATTGACGACATGTTTTATTCAGAACATATTTTTGAAAAGTTATCTGTCTATTCAGAATATATGCAAACCTTATTGCAAAGTCAGCATAGTCTTAACAAGAAAGAGATTGCTTAGCGCTTTCAGGCTTTTGTTTCGCGTTATATAAAGAATGAATACAGTTATAAAAAAATAATCGTTTTCATATGAAATAAATATTTTATGGTAAAAGCCAAGCAATATTGGTTTTACTTACATGACAAATTTAAATTTTGAGCATCATCTCGGTTCCTAACGCATGCAGCACTTAGTCAGGCCTCAATTATTTCTCGCATGTGGGGTGAAGGGCCTTCAGAACGTTATGATGAATTGGCAAAAAATTTCAGACCGACTTTTGCCAGTATTAAAAAAGGGGCTTTAATCCGTGAGCAGCATACGAAGATGTCAATGTTATCGATGAAGATAAAACAGAACTTCCTCACAATAATTCACCTGTAATCGACTAGAGTAAAAATAAATCTCTAAATAAAATAAAGGCCAACATCTGTTGGCCTTTATTTTTGGAGTTAGAAGTAATAAGCAAAAATCACAAATGCTTTTTTATTCCATTTATTATTGGTTCCACCAGCCGCAAGTCCTTCACTGTCTCCTAGGTATGGATCGTGTTTACCCATTAGTAACTCGGCTTGTACTGTCAATTTTTGATAGTTAAAGGCAATGCCGGGAATAAAACGGGTTGAATCTTTAAAGCCATCTTGTTCTTTTCGATAAGAGCTGTAGTTTAAATACGGGCGAACAGAGGTAATTGGGCCAAACTGCTGAGGAAATAAATAGCTGAGTTCTGCTGAGTAAATCTGACCTTTGGTTGCAGAGTTAAATGAATAATCGAAACCACCCAAAGTCAGATGATCTTTATATTGGGTGTCGGCATTATCAATGTCCTGATAACCAGCCAAAAGCTGTAAATTCCATTGGTTATAATTGGTATTGCTAAAAACTGAATAGACTTGGCGATCGCCATCTTGCCCTGAACGTTTATTTTCAATAGTGGAATACCATGCAGAGGCACCCAGTTGAGTAGAGAAATTTTCTTGGCCTAAGACATTTTTAAAGGTATGAGCACCGCGAACAACAATGGAGTTCTTTTCTTTAGTATTGGTGCCTTGTGGTACAGAGTCATCCGCATTGACTGGGTTGATACTAAATCGACTCGAGTCTTTGCTTTTACCTCTATAGGTGCCACCATCGGTAGGATAAAAGGCGAGTTGTGCTTCATTGATTCCATCATTGAAATCATATTTCACCCCAAGGTTGTGTACATCTTCCCAACCGGCACTATTGGCAATGCCTAAATAATAAGTATTTCCCCAAAAGCGACCCAAGCCAAAAGGAACGGGGTTTAAGCCAGCAATAATTTTACTGTTGTCATTAATTTTATAACCCATCCATGCATCGGTAAGCCAATTGGCATCGCCTAAACGCCCATAATATTCATAAACCCGATAATCTAAACGACCAATCCATTTTGGAGAGTTATAGTCCAGCCATAATACGGCGTCATTAAAGGAAAACTTACTGGTAGTGGGTTCAGAGTCAAAATCATAAACATATTTAGCCCGAACAGTACCACTTACTTTAAGTTCACCTTCTTCAGCATTGCCAAAGGTAAGTGCTGCATGACTTGAAAGGCTGAATGTAATCAAAGACGTTGTAATTAATGTTTTTTTCAAAATTTGAGAATGTTTAAACAAAAGAATTTTTCTCCTCTTAAAAATAAAAATTAAATTTGCGTCATGTATAAACCAGAAAAAGATTTGCCCAAATCTCAATATTTGCAGAGGTTTTAAGATAAAAAGATAATAAAATCTAAACCTTATATAAAAGAAAGAAAATTAATTAGATGCAAAACTCTGGATGCAATAAGCAAAAATAAAAATGATCAAATATGAGAGGATAAAATACTTAGAGGCCGTCTGTCAGGCTTGCCTAATCATATGATTTGTGAATATGGTTTTTAATTATTGATATATAAGTATTTTAATTTTTATTTTAATCTGTAAGTTTACTTGGAATTTGCTTTTTACCAAAAGATAAAAACTTATAAGGAAAAGTTATTTATAAAAATTAGATAAGCAACTCATATTTTTTTATTTTTCATTATAAAGCCGGCTGCATACCATGGGCTTATATTATTGAAAGATCATGAAATTATGAGCACAAAAACCAAACCGTTGATTATCACGGCAATTGTGGTTGTAGCAATTGTTGCATTTATCGTATGGCAAAATAAGAAAGATAATAATACGGGTGCTTCAGTTCGTGACAACAAACCTGTCGTGATTGCTTATCAAACCGGAGTTGACCCAAGCAAAGTTGCACAGGCGAATGGAGACTATGAAAAACATAGTCAACGTACCATTCAATGGAAAAAATTTGATGCGGGTTCAGATGTTGTAAATGCACTTGCTTCAGGTGATGTGGTACTTGGCAATATTGGATCAAGTCCACTTGCTGCTGCCGCAAGCCGTGATTTACCGATTGAAGTATTCTTAATTACTTCAAAACTTGGTGGGTCTGAAGCATTAGTGGTAAGTAATAAATCAGGCATAAAAAGCCCTCAAGATTTAATTGGCAAAACCATTGCTGTACCGTTTGTTTCAACAACCCATTACAGCCTTTTGTCTGCACTTAAACATTGGAACATTCCAGAAGACAAAGTAAAAATTATTAACTTGCGTCCACCTGAAATTTCAGCTGCATGGGAACGTGGTGATATTGATGCTGCCTATGTTTGGGAACCTGCTTTAAGTAAAGCCAAAGCATCTGGTACGGTTTTAACTGACTCGAAACAAGTCGGTGAGTGGGGTGCCCCAACTTATGACTTATGGGTTGTACGTAAAGATTTTGCAGAGAAAAATCCTGACTTTCTAAAAGCTTTTGTCCAAACCACACTTGAGCAACTCGAAAAATATAACCAAGACCCAGCCGCTTACGTTAAAGATGCCGATAACGTGCAAAAAATTGCGCAGCTCACAGGTTCTGATTCAAAAGATATCCCGCTTTTATTAAGTGGAAATATTTACCTTGACCATGCTCAGCAAAAACAAACGTTAGAAGGTGAATTTGCGCAAAATATTTTTGATACAGCGAAGTTCTTAAAAGGTCAGGGCAAGGTCGATCAACTTAAAGCCGATTATAAAGGCAATGTGAATTCTTCATTTTTGCAGCCTTAAGGAGTTGTCATGAGTGTATTAGAAGCCAAACATATTCATCTGACTTTTCCTAAACAGCAAAAGCCAGTTTTACAAGACATTAACCTAACCATTGAAGAAGGTTCTTTAACCGTGATTTTAGGTGAGTCAGGTTGCGGCAAAACAACTTTGCTCAATATCTTGGCAGGATTTCAAAAGCCAAGTTCTGGTGATGTGCTTGTAAATCATGAGGTCGTAACTGGTCCAGATGTAACCCGCGCTGTCGTGTTTCAGGATCATGCACTCCTTCCTTGGTTGAATGTTGCAGATAATGTTGGCTTCGCTTTGCAGTTAAAAGTTTTAAAGCGTGCAGAGATTGAGAAACAAGTGAGTGCAATTTTAAAAATTGTGGGTTTAAGTCACGTTGAAAAAGCCAATATCTGGGAACTTTCCGGTGGTATGAAACAACGTGTTGGTATTGCCAGAGCTTTGATCAGTCACGCGCCGTTTATTTTATTAGATGAACCTTTTGCCGCATTAGATGCTTTTACGCGTGAAAACATGCAGCAGTTAGTGCTCGATTTATGGATTCAACAAAATAAAAGCTTCTTTTTGATTACTCATGACATTGAAGAAGCATTATTGCTCAGCAATCAGTTAGTACTGATGACAGCGCATCCGGGCAAAATTGTAGAAACTCTACATCTCGATTTTGCTAAACGATATCGTCAGGGCGAGTCTATTCGTTCGATTAAGTCGGACCCTCAATTTATTCAGCTCAGAGAACAGCTGTTTGAAAGTTTAAGGACACAAAAACAAAACGGTAAGGAGGCGTTACCTACATGAATACTAAAGATAACGTCTATGAATATGACAAAGCAGAGCTAAAACTTAAGCCAGATGTACAAACAGAAAATGCTTCATTTCTATCGTCATTTTTTGAAAAGCATCGCACTTTGGCAGTTAGCATAATTAGTGTGGGAAGTGTGGTTGCACTCTGGTTCCTCATTACTGCGTTGCATGTCGTACCTGAACTGTTTTTACCTAGCCCACAGGCAGTCTGGCAAAAATTTATATCGGTCAGCCAAGAAGGCTTTATGAAGGCGACTTTGTGGCAACACTTGGCCGCTAGTATCTCGCGTGTGTTTTTAGCTTTGATTGCTGCCGTGGTGATTGGCGTTCCGCTAGGCTTATGGATGGGTCTGAACAAATGGGTTCGTGCTGTTCTAGATCCTTTAGTTGAATTATTACGTCCAATTCCGCCGTTAGCTTATTTACCCTTACTCGTAATTTGGTTCGGTATTGGCGAAACCACAAAAGTACTTTTGATTTTCTTCTCGATTTTGGCGCCTGTCATTATTAGTAGTGCGCATGGCGTGTTAAGCCATCAGTTGAATCGTGAACGTGCTGCATTGTCGCTAGGGGCAAGTCAGTCACAAGTCTTTTGGCATGTCATTTTGCCAACAGCTTTACCTCATATTATTACCGGTATTCGTATTGGTCTTGGGGTTGGTTGGTCCACATTAGTTGCAGCAGAGTTGGTTGCAGCGGACCGCGGTATTGGTTTTATGGTGCAATCGGCAGCACAGTTCTTAATTACCGATACGGTGATTCTGGGCATTATTGTGATTGCGATTGTCGCAGTTAGTTTTGAGCTGTTTTTACGTTGGTTACAAAAACAGTTTTCTCCTTGGTATGGTCAGCAGTTGTAGTAAAGAAGATGAATAAAGTAGTAGCAAACTTAAATATTGAAGTGATCAAGCCTACCATTGGCGCAATTATTCACGATATCGATTTGAATGCGTTAAATGAACAGACAACGCAACAAATCCAGCAGGCTTTGCTTGATCATCAGGTCATTTTTTTTCGAAAGCAACAATTAGCACCGCAAGCACAAGCAGACTTGGCCCGTAGTTTTGGCACCTTACACGTGCATCCGATTTATCCTTCTATTGAGGATGTGCCGGAAGTCATGGTGCTTGATAGTTGGAAACAAGACTTACGTGACAATGAACTTTGGCACACAGACGTGACTTTTAGTAAAACTCCACCATTGGGCTGTGTATTGCAAGCCATTAAAATTCCACCTGTAGGCGGCGATACATTATGGTCGAGCAACACAGCAGCTTTTAAAGGGCTTCCGCTTGAGTTACAGCAAAAACTACGTGGCTTAACTACAACCCACGATATTCGTAAGTCTTTTCCACTTGAACGTTTTGCCCATAACGAAGAAGAGCGCGAAAAGCTGTTGCAAACCTTTAAGCGTAATCCTCCAGTGGTTCATCCAGTGGTGCGTACCCATCCGGTCACAGGCGAGCCTTTGTTGTTTGTAAGTGAGGGATTTACCACACAAATTAATGAGTTACCTGAACAAGAAAGTGAGCAATTACTTAATTTCTTGTTTGAACATGCGACCCAAGAGCAGTTTCATTTACGCTGGAAATGGCAAGACGGTGACGTCGCGATTTGGGATAACCGTTGCACACAACATAAAGCATTATTTGATTATGGCGATGCCCATCGCATCATGCACCGTGCAACTATTAATGGCGATGTGCCATTTTATAAAGAAGAACAACAGCCAGAGTTAGCAGAGGCTTAATTCCTTTAATTATTCTTTGTTTCAATTCCAACGTAGCATTTTGAGTTGGAATTGAAACAGTAAGTTATCTCTATTGTGTTCCAAAACCCGACAATATACCTGTGTAGTTCTTTACAGGAGGTGAGGCCCAATCACCGACTTTGCTGGTTTTTAAATTTAATTGAACTAGCATTTCAGCTTGTTTAACGGCTGCAGCAACGCCGTCAATAACGATTACGCCTAACTCGTTTTGTAGCTTTAGACACAAATCACTCATACCTGCACATCCTAAAACAATCGCATCGCTTTTATCTTCAGCGAGTGCTTTTTTGCATTCATCTCGTATGGTTCGATAAGCATCTGAGTCAGGAAGCTCCAACTCTTCAACTGCAATGTCACAAGCTCGAACATTTTTGCAAAATGGCGTAGCCCCATAGCGATGAGCCAGATGCCAGCTCATATTCACTGTGCGTTGTAAGGTTGTCACCACACTAAAACCGGTACTGACATAACTTGCAGTTCGCATAGCTGCTTCGGCAATCCCAATCACAGGTGCCGAAGTGATTTCACGGGCGGCATAAAGCGCAGGATCACCAAAACAGGCAATGATATAGGCATCTACATTTTGCTGTTCACCTTGGCGAATTTCCTCCAGCACACCTACAGCACTTAATACTTCATCATAATAACTTTCAATTGTTGCAGGGCCCATTTGAGGACTCACAGCAATAATTTGAGTACCAGAACTCGCAACTATATTTGCTGATGCAGCAATTTTTTCAGTCATGCTTTGAGTAGTATTGGGATTAATAATTTTAATTTTCATTGTGCTTTTGCCTTAGTCATTGCCGATTTAGCATGGGCAAGTGGTTGGTTAAGAAATCGGTAAATGACAAAACCGAATCCCATCCCAATAAACCATGTGAAATTAGCAAGCCCCGACAGTTGTGGTAAAAGTACGCAGAGAATAGGAATTAATGAAGCAGGAATTAAGGCATAAAAGGCAGAGTGGTTATAACCATTTTTGTACCAATACAAACCTTTAGTATCTAAGGTATATAGATCATCCACTTCGATTTTTTGTTTTTTAACGAGGTAAAAATCGGCGAGCAATACACCAAAAAGTGGACCGATAAATGCGCCTAAAATATCAATGGTGTAATGGATCACTTGAGGGTTATTAAATAAATTCCATGGGGTAATGAAAATTGAACCTACTGCTGCAATCATTCCACCCATGCGCCAACTAATTTTGCTCGGTGAAACATTAGAAAAATCAAAGGCAGGTGAAACAAAGTTAGCGACAATATTAATCCCGATGGTGGCAATCATTAAGGTCAAGCTGCCTAAAATCACCACAAATGTATTATCAAGTTTTCCAACCATCTCGACAGGGTCTGTAATGAGCTTGCCATACACTGGAAGCGTTGCTGCAATACAAACTACAGTAAGTAAAGAAAAGCCTAAGAAATTAATTGGTAGTCCAAGAAAGTTGCCCATTTTAATCGCGTTAAAGCTTTTACCATAACGAGAGAAGTCGCCAAAATTCAGCATTGGACCTGAAAAATATGAGACAACGATAGCAATAGCACCAATCATGACTGGTACAACAGCAAAACCATCGTATTGAACACCACTTAGGTTTAAATCAATATTCTGCCATCCAGCTTTCCAGATGAGCCAGACTGCCATCGCAAACATTACAACGTAGACAGCCGGACCCGCCCAGTCAATAAACTTACGAATACTGTCCATCCCAGACCAGAAAACTATCGCTTGCAGTAACCAAAGCAGCATGAAGCCAACCCATCCTAAATAGGAAAGTCCAAGAAAGCCGTAATTTGAAACATCGGCATAGACAGACCATTCTGGAAAGAACTTTAAAATGACTAATAAGAAAGCACTTGAGGCCAAATAGGTTTGAATGCCATACCATGCAACAGCGATAAGACCACGAATAACGGCAGGTATGTTTGCACCAAGCACACCGAAGGTTGCGCGGCAAATAACAGGATAGGGCGTGCCTGTTTGTTGGCTAGACTTGGCGATCAGATTTGTAAAAAACTGAACTATGGCAATGCCGATGAGTAAAGATAAAAGTACCTGCCAGCTATTTAGCCCAAGTGCAAAAAGGCTCCCAGCCATGACATAGCCGCCGACACTATGAACATCAGACATCCAAAAGGCAAAAATATTATAAGCGCCCCATGTTTGTTTTTTTAAAGGAGCTAAGTCTTGATTTGTCAGTTTTGCATCATAAGAAGGTTTAATTATTGCTTCGGTATTATTCATCTTGAACACTCACTTCCCTTATGTTGGGCTGGCACGTTCTTCAGCAGCTTGAAATTCTGGCTAAAAGAATGAAATTAAAATTGTGCACAATATGATATTTGTATTGTGCACAATTCTATTGAGCAAAAGTTGTGCCAAATTCGGGGGGTAGCATTGATGAGATTGTTTAAACTGGTACGGAATTTGGATATAAAGAGGCAGCTTTATAAAATGAGAAGAGATTAATTTTTATAAAAAGTACATAAATTTAGTTATATAAGCTGATATTTTAAGGTTTATTTTTGAATTGTTCAGTAGCACATAGATGCTGCGGAAATGAGAGTAATATTCCCAAAAGGTTAAGTTAAACTTACACTACAGTTATTAGATAAAGTTTTAAAAAGAGGAGGCGTTAATAAAAATGGAGAAATCAATGCCATCGAATGCACTAAAAAAAGCCGTAGAAATGAGCAATGATGAAATTGATGACCATATATATAACGCTATTGTTGATGCCATTTTAAATAGGCAACTTACACCTGGGGCGCGTTTGGTTGAAGCACCCCTATGTGAGGCATTCGGTGTAACGAGGGGAGTGTTAAGACGTGTTTTCGTAAAACTTGCCCATGATAAGGTCATCGAAATTCAGCCCAATCGTGGGGCACTCATCGCAAAACATAGTGCTCATGAAACAAAAGAAGTCTTTGAAGCACGCAGCATGCTTGAAATTGTCACTGTAAAAAAGTTAGCTCAAAAGTCTCATTACTTAGATTTTAGTGAGCTTCGAGCCTTAGTCGATCAAGAGTCGCAAGAGCGATTAGCTGGTAATTGGGCTGAGTGGATTAAGCTATCAGGACAATTTCATTTGAAATTGATTGAAGCAAATCAGAATACGATCATGACTAATTATTTGCAGACACTTATTGCGAGAACTTCGTTATTAATTGGGTTATATGAAATTCCAAAACATAATAATTGTTCTGCAGATGAACACCGTGCAATTTTAGATGCAATTGAGCAGGGTGATGAAAAACGAGCAACTCAATTGATGGAAGAGCATTTAGAAAACTACGCGACCACATTTATTCAAGAAGACAACACAGCGTCACCAGAACAAAATTTATTAAATTTATTTAAAAATAAGAAGATCGAAACCATTCAAACTAACTGAAAACCATGGGCCAATTCCAATGGAAAAGGCCCAGACCACTTATTTTATAGGAACGATTTGACGTGTTAGAAAATCAATAAATAGTTTTACTTTCTTCGATAAAATCTTACGGTTTGGCCATGTGACATATAAGTGAAGCGGCTGACTAGTGTAGTCTTCCAAACATTTCTGTAATTTACCTTCTTTGTAGTAAGGCTCTGCAATAAACTCCGGAAGAAAGACAATACCATGATCTTTTAGACACATATCTAATAATAATTCACCATTATTGCAGGTCATTACAGGGAAGCAATTGAAAGACACTTCCTTCTGATCTTTTTGGAAAATCAATTTTTTATGTCGGCTATCTTGATAGTAAATTAGAAACTTGTGTTCTTTAAGTTCTTCTAATGAATTTGGTAATCCATGCTGATTAAAATACTCAGGGGTTGCATATAAATATCGTTGATAGGTATTTAATATTTTACTATTTGCCAAATTTGGAGGAGAGCCATCTACACGGATTGTTAAATCAAATTTATTATTATTCATATCTAACAGCTGATCAGTCATGA
Source organism: Acinetobacter sp. GRABPA_MV_2 (assembly GCF_056725885.1). Taxonomy (NCBI): domain Bacteria; kingdom Pseudomonadati; phylum Pseudomonadota; class Gammaproteobacteria; order Moraxellales; family Moraxellaceae; genus Acinetobacter; species Acinetobacter sp. GRABPA_MV_2. The sequence goes on along the minus strand of NZ_JBWZNA010000012.1, from coordinate 8,825 downwards.
ATAAATCAATTTTTATGCTGGGATATTTCTCAATAAAATCTGAAATAATATGTTGAAGAAAAATGTTGCTAAAAGACATTGGTGTATTGAGCTTGAGTTCGCCTTCTGGGTACTGCTGATTGTAGCTAATTTCATAGGCAGCCCATTCGAACTCACTTAAAATGACTTTGCTATGTTGATAAAACTTTTCCCCACAAGAGGTGAGGTTCATCTGTCTTGTAGTTCGGGTTAACAGTGTGGTTTTGAGGTCATTTTCGAGGTAGCAAACACGTTTTGCAACCAAGTCACGAGAGATATCAAGTGCTCTAGCTGCGCTACTAAAATTCCCGTGTTCTACGACACTTACAAAAGTGGAAATACAGTCTAATCGATCCATGGATAAGCGAAAGGTAAAAAAATATATATCAATGATTAAACTATAAAAATTAAAAAGCAATCATTGTTTTGATTGTATTCGTACACAATACAGATTCGTGCTGATTTACTGTCTATGCTTTTACATTTTTATCTGTTTTCATAATAACCAGTAAGCAATTTTAATGCATTACTCATAAGGAATAATGGAGTTTACCCATGAATAAATCACTTTTAGAACAACTATCACCAACCAATTGTCAGGTTATTTTTATTGATCATCAGCCGCAAATGGCTTTTGGGGTACAATCAATAGATCGCCAAGTATTAAAGAATAATACTGTAGGATTAGCAAAAGCAGCTAAAACATTCAATATTCCTGTCACCATTACGACGGTTGAGACTGAAAGCTTCTCTGGTCATACCTATCCAGAACTTTTAGACGTATTTCCAGATACTCCATTACTAGAACGTACTTCAATGAATTCATGGGATGACCAAAAAGTACGTGATTCGCTTGCAAAAAATAATCGTAAAAAAGTGATTGTTTCAGGTTTGTGGACTGAAGTGTGTAATAACACCTTTGCTTTTGGTGCGATGCTTGACGGGGATTATGAAATTTATATGGTTGCAGATGCTTCAGGTGGTACATCGAAAGAGGCACATGACTATGCCATGCAACGTATGATTCAAGCGGGTGTTGTTCCAGTAACTTGGCAACAAGTATTACTTGAATGGCAGCGTGATTGGGCACACCGTGATACGTATGATGCAGTTATGGCGATTGTACGCGAACACTCTGGTGCTTATGGTATGGGTGTTGATTATGCTTATACGATGGTACATAAGGCACCTGAACGTACAACATCAAAACACGAAGTACTTGCACCAGTTCCTGCAAAATAAAACACTACTGATTTAGGTAAAGGCATGTCTAGTATTCAATATTTAAGTGATATTAATACAGATATGCCTTTATTTTTAGAACGATAATTCACAAGAATGGAGTTCAGAATGACCGAAATAAATCTCATACTCAAAAACGGTAAAATCACAACTTTAGATCCAAAAAATCCAGAAGTACAAGCAATTGCGATTGCAGAGGGTAAAGTCGTACGCACGGGTACAAATGAAGAGATCATGAAGCTGGCAACAGCGACGAGCAAAGTTGTAGACTTAAATGGCCGTCGCGTTATACCGGGTCTAAATGACAGTCATCTGCATATTATTCGGGGTGGCCTAAATTACAATATGGAGTTGCGCTGGGAGGGTGTGCCATCCGTTGCCGATGCATTACGCTTACTCAAAGAACAAGCCGATAATACTCCAGCCCCACAATGGGTTCGCGTAGTAGGCGGTTGGACGGAATTCCAGTTTGCCGAAAAGCGTTTACCGACTTTAGAAGAAATTAATAAAGCTGCACCAGATACTCCTGTATTCGTCTTACATCTATATGCCAGTGCTTTGTTGAACCGAGCTGCACTTGATGTATTAGGCTTTAACAAAGATACACCTGACCCACCTGGCGGCAAGATTGTACGAAATGAAAAAGGTGAGCCAACAGGTCTTTTGCTCGCTACGCCATCGGCTATGATTTTGTATTCGACCTTAGGGAAAGCACCGAAATTGCCAGTTGAAGATCAAGTCAATTCAACTCGACATTTCATGCGTGAATTGAATCGGTTGGGTATTACTTCAGCAATTGATGCGGGCGGTGGCGGTCAAAACTATCCTGAAGATTATGATGTGATTAAGCAATTGCACGATCAAAATCAAATGACGGTGCGAATCGCTTACAACCTATTTGCTCAAAAGGCAGGCCAAGAGCTTGATGACTATCGCCGTTGGACTGAAATGACATTTCCGGGTGATGGTGATGAGCTGTTTAGAATGAATGGAGCAGGTGAGAACCTGACTTGGTCAGCGGGTGACTTTGAAGATTTCTATGAACCACGTCCAGATTTACCAGAAAAAATGGAAGGTGAACTAGAAGCTATTGTAGAGCACTTGGCTGAAAAGAAATGGCCATTCCGTATTCATGCAACCTATGATGAAAGTATTAATCGTTTGCTCAATGTATTTGAGAAAGTAAATTCAAAACAGCCTTTTGCAACTCGATTTATTATTGACCATGCCGAAACTGTATCTGAGCGTAATATTGAACGTATAGGTGCGTTGGGTGGTGGTATCGCCATTCAACACCGTATGGCATACCAAGGTGAGATTTTCGTAAAACGCTATGGTGCCGAGGCTGCTCAGGCAACGCCACCAGTTAAGAAAATGTTAGAACTTGGTGTTCCTGTGGGTGCTGGGACAGATGCGACTCGTGTTGCCTCTTACAATCCTTGGGTGTGTTTGTATTGGCTAAGTACTGGTAAAACAGTCGGTGGTTTACCACTCTATGATGAAAAAAATCTATTAGACCGTCAGACAGCACTCAAACTCTGGACTAAAGGTTCGGCTTGGTTCTCTGGTGAAAAAGATGTCAAAGGCTCATTAACAGCAGGGGAACTTGCTGATCTGGTGGTATTGTCTGATGACTACTTTAAAGTGGAAGCGGAAGATATTCAGTGGATTGAGTCTGTACTTACTGTCTTAGGTGGCAAAGTGGTCTATGCAGGGGCAGAGTTTAAGCACGACGATCCGCCGTTACCACCAGCTTCACCAACATGGTCACCAGTAAAGCGCTTCGGAGGTCAGTGGCGGTTATCTGAAAATCGTAATGCACCTTCTAATCAATCATTACAGTCACAAAGTGCTTTGTGTGCATGTGCTAGCAGCTGTGGTATGCATGGGCATAGCCATGCATGGATGCTTGATGTTCCTGTAAATGATAAGGACAAAAAATCTTTCTGGGGCGCACTTGGGTGCTCGTGTTTTGCATTTTAAATAAAACAGTATGGGAACCTGCTTCATTAAATGGCTTAATTCTCTAAGGTATGTACGATGAAAATGTACTTGTTATCTTTGGCTGTAGGGTTGCTTGTTGGTGTCTTATATTATGTTCTAAATGTTAAGTCACCAGCTCCACCTCTTGTTGCATTAGTCGGTTTATTGGGCATGGTGATAGGAGAGCAACTTCTTCCTTTCATTAAGTCTTATTTTTTACCTGTTTAATTCAAAAAAAGCTAAATGGTGTTATGCCATTTAGCTTTTTATATTAATAAGTATCTTTAATTACTTTATACGATGACCTTGCTCATCAATGATCACTTCGCCATCTTCTTTTGCGAAATAGCCTAAGTTTTCTACATCTAAAATATCAAGAACAATTTCAGAAGGGCGGCAAAGTCGTGTTCCTTTTGGTGTAACCACGAAAGGACGATTAATTAAAATTGGATACTCCACCATAAAATCAATTAACTGTTCATCAGTCCAGTGACCTTGTTCCAACTCTAAATCTTTGTATGGATCAAAATTTTTACGAATTGCTTCACGTACAGTTAAGTTTGAATCCTGAATGAGTTGTACCAGTTCAGCTTTCGTTGGAGGCGTTTGTAAATATTCAATAACGATAGGTTCAAGGCCTGCATGATGGATAAGCGCTAATGTATTACGTGAGGTTCCGCAAGCAGGGTTATGGTAAATCTTCACAGGATTTGTCATGACGAATTCACAATAAGTTGAGATATTGCATTTATATATGGATATGCGTATATTTGCAATAACAGATATTAAATGAGGAGCTGACATGGTCAACCAAGTTGATTTTTTTAAGTGTCTATCCGATTCAACACGACTAAACATTCTAAAACTTGTGTTAAATCAACAAAAAATTTGTGTTTGTGATTTGACCGAACAGCTTGATTTAAGCCAGCCGAAAATTTCAAGACATTTAGCATTGCTGCGCACACATGGCATCTTACTTGATGCACGACAGGGACAATGGGTTTATTACAGTTTGAATCCCAATTTACCTGAGTGGGCTGTCGACGTTTTAAAAATTATAGGCGTGCAAGATGAAGATTCGATGAAACACCAATCTTCACAGTTTTCTTCTATTTCTACCTATTGTGAGTGAGGCCATGAAATTTTTATTTTTATGCACTGGAAACAGTTGCCGTAGCATTTTGTCAGAAGTTTTATTTAACAGCCGTGCACCAGCAGGTTGGAAAGCTTATAGCGCTGGTAGTAAACCATCAGGACAAGTACATCCATTAACGATTGAAACACTTGAAAATTTAGGCCTTTCCACAGATGGATTATGGAGTAAAACTATTGATGACTGTGAACAATATCAACCGGATGTTGTTATTACAGTCTGTGACTCCGCTGCACAAGAAGCATGCCCATTATATTTAGGTGGTGCGATCAAAGCACACTGGGGGTTAAGTGACCCATCTCACTTAGATTTGCCGAAAGAAGAAAAGCTTAAAGCATTCCAAGAGACCGTAGCTCATATTAATCGTCGTTTAGATGCATTGTTTGCACTTGATGTTGCGAATCTAAACCGTTCACATTTAATTGCTGAGATTAATGAAATCTCTCATATTGAGTAAGAGAGCAGACATGACTAAGCAAAAGCTTTCCTTTTTAGACCGAAATCTGACGCTATGGATTTTTATAGCCATGGCCTTAGGCTTGGCTATTGGAGTTTTCTTTCCTCAGGCCTCGGTTTCTTTGAACCAGATGAGTGTGGATAACGTTAATATCCCAATCGCAATCGGCTTAATTTTGATGATGTATCCACCTTTAGCAAAGGTTGACTACGCTACGTTACCAGAAGTATTTAAAGATAAGAAAACTTTAACTTTGTCATTGGTTCAAAACTGGTTGATAGCTCCAGTTTTAATGTTCGCACTTGCGATTGTTTTTCTGCATAGTTATCCAGAGTATATGACTGGTCTTATTTTAATTGGTTTGGCACGTTGTATTGCAATGGTTTTGGTTTGGAATGGTCTTGCTTGTGGTGATAACCAATATGTTGCAGCGTTGGTTGCATTTAACAGTATTTTCCAAATCTTATTTTTCAGTACCTATGCATGGTTATTCTTAACCTTTTTGCCGCCTTATTTTGGAGTGGCAGGGCAAGTCATTGATGTGAATTTCTGGACTATTACACATGCGGTTTTAGTGTACTTGGGTATTCCATTTTTGATGGGATTCTTGACGCGTTTGATTTTAGTCAAGTCGAAAGGTTTGGAATGGTATCAAACTAAATTTTTACCAAAAATTAGTCCGATTAGTTTAATTGCTTTACTTTTTACCATCGTGGCGATGTTTAGCCTAAAAGGTGGTGATGTAGTGAGCTTACCTTTAGATGTATTACGTATTGCAATTCCATTGACGATTTACTTTGTGGTGATGTTCTTCATTAGCTTCTTTATGAGTAAACGTATGGGGAATAACTATCCACGTACCACTGCTATTTCGTTTACTGCGGCTGGTAACAATTTTGAGTTAGCTTTAGCGGTTGCCATTGCAACATTTGGTTTGGCATCACCTGTGGCATTTACCACAGTGATTGGACCATTGGTTGAAGTTCCCGTTTTAATTTCACTCGTTACCGTTTCTCTTTGGTTAAAGAAAAAGTATTTCTCAGATGAACAGTCTTAATAATGATTTATCAAATGTAGTATTAGATCTTCTTGATAAGCCTACATTTGAGCAAGTGCAAGCACAGCAGCTTGAGCATCCACCTCGCATTTTATTGCTATATGGTTCTAATCGTGAACGTTCTTATAGTCGTTTTGCTGTGCTGACTGCTGGTCGAATCCTTGAATACCTAGGTGCTGAAGTCAAAATCTTTCATCCTAAAGGTTTACCTTTACCTGAGGATGCAGGAACTGATCATCCGAAAGTTCAAGAATTACATGCGCTTTTGGCTTGGGCAGAAGGTATGGTCTGGTGCTCACCTGAACGTCATGGTGCAATGAGTTCAATTTTAAAAGCCCAGATTGACTGGATTCCTTTGGCAGCCGGAGCAATCCGTGCAACTCAAGGTAAAACCTTAGCAGTCATGCAAGTTAGTGGTGGTTCGCAGTCTTTTAATGCGGTCAATCAAATGCGTATTTTAGGGCGTTGGATGCGCATGATTACCATCCCAAATCAGTCTTCGGTTGCTAAAGCTTTTTTAGAGTTTGAAGAAGATGGCAGTATGAAACCATCCTCTTACTATGACCGAATCGTTGATGTTATGGAAGAATTGTATAAGTTCACCTTATTAACACGTGGGCAAAAACAGTACCTGACAGATCGCTACTCTGAGCGCAAAGAGTCGGCAGAAGAGCTATCAAAACGAGTAAATCAAAAATAAACAGTTTCATAAAAAAGTGCTCCACTCGGGGCACTTTTTATTGCTTAGCTTTTACACTCAGGCCATTGTGGGCAAAAGTTTTTGTAATAGTTCAATAAAATTTGAAACTTTGGCAGAGCTCTCATTTTCTCGTGTAATCAAGTAAATAGGCGCATTCATTTTTATTGAATCATCAAAATCACGATACACAATTTCATGTTCCCAAAAGTTATGCATTGAGGCTGGCACAATCGTTATACCAATTCCAGCAGCAACTAAATTTAATGTTGCAGTTGGCCGAGGTGCTTCCTGAATAATGCGTGGACTAAAACCTGCTTGGTAGCAACTATATAAAATATTGTCATATAAACCTTGTCCTGAAGAACGACGGTATAAAACAAAATTTTCATTTGATAAGTCATTTGAGCTAATTTTTTCTTTTTGTGTAAGTGGATGGCCTATAGGCAATGCCACCATCATTGGCTCATCTAATATATGAAGATGTTTTAACCCGATGTCACGGCTGATCGGTGCTCTTAAAAAAGCAATATCAAGTTTCTCAGAGATTAAACGATCTAATTGTTTTTGACTGCCTGCTTCTTCAAGTTTGGTTTGTACCTTGGGATATATTTCTCGATATGAGCGCAATACTAATGAAATGAGCGGATGCAAGCCCGCAGAACTTGTAAAACCAATATTGAGTTGACCAGTTTTACCTTGGCTAACATCTTGGACTAATTTCGGAATATGTCTGGCATGTTCTAATAAAAGTTGTGCTTCTTTAAATAAGGCTAAACCAGCCTCAGTTGGTTCAATTCCTCGAGGCTGGCGAATAAGTAATTGTGTACCAAGTTCTTCTTCGAGTTTTTTAAGTAAACGCGTTAGAGGCGGCTGTTGAATAAACAATCGGTTTGCAGCATGTGTAATATTCCTTTCTTCAACTACCACAACAAAGGCATGGAGCTTATGTAAATCGAGCATAGGAATACCTTTATGGTATGGTTAATGAAAATAAAAGCATTTGTAGATATATCACAAAAGTATCATTCTATCTTGGTCAGATAAAGTGAAAAGTAACGAAAATGAACCATGTTGAGATTGCTGTGCAGAAGGAGAGTGTCCCGACCAGCACAGAGTTATTTTTAGGTTTTTTAACATTAGGTTTAATTGGGTTCGGTGGCGTGCTGCCTTTAGCCCGTAAAGTTATTGTAGAGCAGAGACAGTGGTTAAGCCCTGAAAAATTCACTGAGTTACTTGGTCTGTGTCAATTTTTACCAGGCGGCAATATTATTAATTTATCGGTTGCGATTGGCATGGAGTTTCGCGGTGTTCGTGGGGCAGTGAGCTCACTCATTGGTCTGATCCTTGCACCTACGATAATTGTTGTACTTTTACATTATGTTTATGAGCAGTTCCAAGATAATTTAATGGTTAAGCATCTTTTTGAAGGTTTAGCTGCTGCTGCGGCTGGGCTACTAGTTGCAACAGGTTTAAAAATGCTTAAGCCATTGTTACGTAATCCATTAGCGATTTGCGTAGTGGTTGCTGCAATTATCAGTATTGCTTTTCTAAAAATCTCTTTACTAGTGACTATGCTGATTTTGTTGGCATTTTACTCGGCAATCATTTGGAGACGTGTGTAATGGGTGCAGTTCTACTTACTTTAGCGATCATTTTTACTCAATTGTCTCTTATTGCATTTGGTGGTGGAAATACGATTTTGCCTGAGATGCAACGCCAAGTAGTTGATATTCATCACTGGATGACGGCACAAGAATTCAGTGCATTGTTCGCCATGGCCCAAGCTGCACCCGGTCCGAACATGATGATTGTACCGTTGGTGGGATGGCATGTAGCAGGGTTGTCAGGTCTACTTGTAACGTCTACCGCTAAATTTTTACCTTCATCTCTTATTACTGTATTCGTGATGAGAGGCTGGTCAAAATTTAAAGATAAAAAATGGAGACGTGTTTTACAGCTTGCTTTACAACCTGTCACTGTGGGAACTGTACTTGCTAGTGCTTGGATTATTTCTGAGGCAGCGGCAATAAATACGTTACTCATTATTATGGTAGTCATTGCGACTTTATTATCTTTAATTAAAAAGGTTCATCCTTTACATGTCTTGATTGCTGGGGCTGTATTTGGTGTGGTCTTACTCTAGTTTAACCAGTTTGCCGACCTGCGCTGGATGAGTTCAGGTTGGTTTTTTTTAATGAAGTAAATAATTGAATCT